>NZ_DF968334.1:0-11219 GCF_001270025.1 Streptomyces azureus
GGCGGAGGCCAGGGCGCCGCCGTCGCCGAGCGGGACGGAGCAGCAGCCGGCGAGCCACTCGTGGCCCCGGTCGGCCATGTACCGAGCGATACCGGCCCAGATGAGGCTGATGACCGCGCCGTCGCGGTGGTCGGGGTGCACGCAGGAGCGGCCGACCTCGACGAGTTCGGGCCGAATCCCGGCGAGGGAGCTCAGGTCGAACTCGCTCTCGGAGTACAGCCGCCCGGCGACCGCCGCGCGCTCGGGCGGCAGCAGCCGGTAGGTGCCGACGACCTGGCCGGTCGTCTCCTCGCGGACGAGCAGGTGGTCGCAGTACGCGTCGAACGGGTCGACGTCGAGCCCGGGCTGCGAGCCGGTCAGCAGGGCGCCCAGCTCCCCGGCGAAGACGTCGTGCCGCAGCCGCTGCGCGGCACGCACGTCCTCCTCGGTCCGGGCGAGGGCGACGGTGTAGCGGGTGGGGGCCGTGGGCTGCGCGGGGCGGTCGACGGTCAGTACGCCGGTCATGGCTCTCTCCTGGTCACGGGCCGGGGGCGGCGAGCGGTGCCGCCGTCACTGTTGTGCCCATGCCGCCTGACCTTCGCGTGACCAGTGCCGGGAGCGCGGATGCCGGGATGTTGAATGCCTGGAGCCCGGAAAGGCGAGACGGGGCCGGTGAGCACCTACCGGCCCCGCCCGTCCGCACCGGACGGCGAACGCTTCTACCTGCCCGGACCTACCGCTTGCTCACCTTCCGCGTGGCCCGCAGCCACTCCTTGTTCATGCCGGTGATGGACATGAGCGGAATGCCCTTGGGGCAGGCCGTGGCGCACTCTCCCGTGAGGGTGCATCCGCCGAAGCCCTCCTCGTCCATCTGCGCCACCATGTCCAGCACCCGCGTCTCGCGCTCGGGCGCGCCCTGCGGCAGCACGTTCAGGTGGTTGATCTTGGCGGACGTGAACAGCATCGCCGCCCCGTTCGGGCACGCCGCGACACACGCGCCGCACCCGATGCACTCGGCGTGTTCGAAGGCGAAGTCGGCGTCCGGCTTCGGCACCGGCGTGGCATGTGCCTCGGGCGCCGCACCGGTCGGCGCGGTGATGTATCCACCGGCCTGGATGATCCGGTCGAACGCCGAACGGTCGACGACCAGGTCCTTGATCACCGGGAAGGCGGACGCCCTCCACGGCTCGATGTCGATCGTGTCGCCGTCCTTGAACGACCTCATGTGCAGCTGGCACGTGGTCGTCCGCTCGGGCCCGTGCGCGTCGCCGTTGATCACGAGCGAGCACGCGCCGCAGATGCCCTCGCGGCAGTCGTGGTCGAAGGCGACCGGGTCCTCGCCCTTGAGGATGAGCTCCTCGTTGAGGGTGTCGAGCATCTCCAGGAAGGACATGTCGGAGGAGATGCCGTCCACCTCGTACGTGGACATGGTGCCTTCGGCGTCGGCGTTCTTCTGCCGCCAGACGCGCAGGGTGAGCTTCATGCGTAGCTCCGCTGGGTGGGGTGGACGTACTCGAAGACCAGGTCTTCCCTGTGCAGGGTCGGAGCCTCGCCGGTGCCGGTGAACTCCCAGGCGGCCGCGTACGCGAACTCCTCGTCCTTCCGGTCGGCCTCGCCGTCGGGCGTCTGGGACTCCTCGCGGAAGTGGCCGCCGCAGGACTCGCCGCGGTGCAGCGCGTCGAGACACATCAGCTCGGCCAGCTCCAGGTAGTCGACGACGCGGTTGGCCTTCTCCAGCGACTGGTTGAACTCCTCGCCGGTGCCGGGCACCTTGACGCGCCGCCAGAACTCCTCACGGATCTGCGGGATGCGCTCCAGCGCCTTGCGCAGCCCCGAGTCGGTGCGGGCCATGCCGCAGAACTCCCACATGAGCTCGCCGACCTCGCGGTGGAAGGAGTCGGGCGTGCGGTCGCCGTCGACGGACAGCAGCAGGTTGAGCCGGTCCTCGGTCTCGGCCAGCACCTCCTGGACGACCGGGTGGCCGGCGTCGACCCGGTCCCCCAGCGGGTTGCGGGCGAGGTAGTCGTTGATGGTCGCCGGGAGCACGAAGTAGCCGTCGGCCAGTCCCTGCATCAGCGCGGAGGCGCCGAGCCGGTTGGCCCCGTGGTCGGAGAAGTTGGCCTCGCCGATCGCGAACAGGCCCGGGATGGTGGTCTGGAGGTCGTAGTCGACCCACAGGCCGCCCATCGTGTAGTGCACGGCGGGGTAGATCCGCATGGGTACCCGGTACGGATCCTCGTCGGTGATCCGCTGGTACATGTCGAAGAGGTTGCCGTACTTGGCCTCGACCGCCCCCCGGCCCATGCGCTGGATGGCGTCGGCGAAGTCGAGGTAGACGCCCTGCCCGCCGGGCCCGACGCCCCTGCCCTCGTCGCAGACGTTCTTCGCGGCGCGGGAGGCGATGTCACGGGGCACCAGGTTGCCGAAGGACGGGTAGATGCGCTCCAGGTAGTAGTCGCGCTCGTCCTCGGGTATCTCGTTCGGCGGGCGGTCGTCGCCCTTGGCCTTCGGCACCCAGATGCGGCCGTCGTTGCGCAGCGACTCGCTCATCAGCGTCAGCTTGGACTGGTGGTCGCCGGTGCGCGGGATGCAGGTGGGGTGGATCTGGGTGAAGCAGGGGTTGGCGAAGTAGGCGCCGCGCCGGTGGGCCCGCCAGATCGCGGTGGCGTTGGAGTTCATGGCGTTCGTCGACAGGTAGAAGACGTTGCCGTAGCCGCCGCTGGCGAGGACGACGGCGTCCGCGAAGTACGTGTCGATCCTGCCGGTGACGAGGTCCCGGGCCACGATCCCGCGCGCCCGCCCGTCGACGACGATCAGGTCGAGCATCTCCGTACGCGGGTGCATCTCGATGTTGCCCGCGGCGATCTGCCGGCTGAGGGCCTGGTAGGCGCCCAGCAGCAGCTGCTGTCCCGTCTGGCCACGGGCGTAGAAGGTCCGCGACACCTGGACGCCGCCGAAGGAGCGGGTGTCCAGCAGGCCGCCGTACTCGCGGGCGAAGGGCACTCCCTGTGCCACGCACTGGTCGATGATCTCGACGGAGATCTGCGCGAGCCGGTGGACGTTGGACTCGCGGGCCCGGAAGTCGCCGCCCTTGACGGTGTCGTAGAACAACCGGTGGATGGAGTCGCCGTCGTTGCGGTAGTTCTTCGCGGCGTTGATGCCGCCCTGCGCGGCGATGGAGTGGGCGCGGCGCGGGGAGTCCTGGTAGCAGAACTGGACGACGTGGTAGCCCTGTTCGGCGAGGGTGGCCCCGGCGGAGCCGCCGGCGAGGCCGGTGCCGACGACGATGACGGTGTGCTTGCGCCGGTTGGCGGGGTTGACCAGCTTGGCCTCGAAGCGGCGCTTGTCCCAGCGCTCGTTGATGGGCCCGGACGGGGCCTTGGTGTCGACGACCGGCTCACCGGTCGCGTAGTCGGCGTAGGAAGTCATCTTCAGCTCACCACTCCGGTCATGACGCCCACGGGGACGGCGATGAAACCGGCCGTGAGCAGCAGCGCGAGGACATTGGCGACGGTTTTCAGGGCACGGTCGCGGGTGCGGCTGCCGGCGCCGAGGGTCTGGGCGGCGCTCCAGAAGCCGTGCCGGACGTGCAGGCCGAGCGCGAGCATCGCGACGATGTAGATGACGTTGCCGTACCAGGTGGAGAAGGTGTCCACGACGTTCTGGTACGGGTGGCCGGGCCGGAAGCCGGGGTGCACGGTGCCGGTCGTGAGGTCCAGGACGTGCCAGACGATGAACAGCCCGAGGATGACCCCGCCCCACCGCATGGTCCGCGTCGCGTAGCTCGCGCGCGGCCTCTTGTGCACGTACTTGCTGGGCCGCGCCCTGATGTCGCGGCGGCTGAGCTGGTACGCGGACACGGCGTGGGCGACGACGGCGGCCACCAGCACGATCCGGACCAGCCAGAGCGTCCACTCGTAGTGCATGAACGGCTCGCCGACGGTGCGCAGCCAGTGGGCGTAGTGGTCGAACTCGCCGGCCCCGAAGAAGATCTTCAGGTTTCCGATCATGTGGACGACCAGGTACAGCAGCATGATCAGCCCGCTGACCGCCATCACGGTCTTCTTGCCGAGGGTGGAGTCCCACACGGTGCGTGCCATGGACGGCCGTCGTTCCGTCCGCGTTGCCAGAGCCATGGCACAGCACGCTACGGACACGGAGCCGATCGGTCCAAGACATGGTCCAGCTTGATTCCATAGGCTGGGGCTATCGTACGAGTATGCAGTTCCAGCAGCTCCAGTACTTCGTGGCCGTCGCCGAGACCCGGCACTTCACCCGGGCCGCCGATCTGGTCCATGTCGCGCAGCCGTCGCTGTCACAGCAGATCAAAGCGCTGGAGAGGGAGCTGGGCGCGGATCTGTTCCTGCGGGCCCGGGGCAACATCTCGCTCACGGACGCCGGGGAGGCCCTCCTCCCCCTGGCGCGGCGCATCCTGGCGGACGCGGACACGGCCCGGCACGAGGTGCTGGAGCTGGTGCAGCTGCGCCGGGGGCGGGTGCGGCTCGGTGCCACGCCCAGCCTGTGCACGGGCCTGCTGCCGGACGTGCTGCGCGCCTTCCACGACCGCTACCCGGGCGTCCGGCTGCTCATCGAGGAGGGCGGTTCGCACGACCTGGTGCGGGAGCTGGCACGCGGCGCCCTGGACCTCGCCCTGGTGGTGCTGCCCCTGCCGACGCCGTCCCCGGCGCTGACCACGGTGGAGCTGCTGCGCGAGGACCTGGTCGTGGTCTCCTCCCCGGACGCGCCGAGACCCGGCCGGGGCCGGCGCACGGTACGCATCGCCGACCTGGAGGGCGAGCGCCTGGTGATGTTCCGGCATGGCTACGACCTGCGCGAACTGACCGTGGCGGCGTGCCGCGCGGAGGGGTTCGAGCCGGACTTCGCGGTGGAGGGCGGGGAGATGGACGCGGTGCTGGGCTTTGTGCGGGCCGGGTTGGGGGTTGCCGTTGTGCCGCGGATGGTGGCGGCGAGGTCGGGTCGTGGCCTGCGGGTGACTCCGCTGGCCAGACCCGGCCTCCACCGCACGATCGCGCTGGCGCACCGCAGCGATGTGGCTCCGCCCCGGGCGGCGCGGGAGTTGCAGCGGATGCTGCTGGAGCGGTGAGGCGCCCGTGGCAGGCCGGTGCCTGCGGGGCCTGGCGCGCGGCTGCGGCTACTGGGCCGGGGGGTGGGCGGCCGGCCGGTGGGAGGACGCCAGGTGCAGGAGTTCATCGACCGGCCACTGGTCGTAGACGTGCTCGCCGTACTTGGCGGCGAGGACACGGCCGCCGGGGGCGATCAGGAAGTCGGCGGGCAGACCGAGCCGGCCGCCGGGCTGGCTGGTCGCGGGTAGCCGCTCCCGGCCGCGGAGGACCTCCCACCCGCCGCGCAGCACCGCCCGGACGACCGGCCCCCAGGCGCGCGGGCTGAGCAGCGCACGGGGAGCCGACTCGACGCCGAACTCGACGTACAGCCGCTTGTCGGGGTCGGCGACAACCGCGAAGGGCAGGTCGGCGGCGTACCGGCGCAACTCCTCGGCGGGCGAGTGGAAGACCACGACCTCACGGACGCCGGCGGCCTCGATCTCCGCGTGCCTGCGGACCACCGACCGCAGGTGCAGATGACACACCGGGCACCCGGCGAACCGCCGGAACTGAAGGTGGACCAGGCGCTCGGAATCGGGGACGGCGACGAGGTCGCCGGAGACGGTGACCATGTGGCGGTCGGCGACGGTGGAGCCGGACCTTATCGGCCGCGCGGGCATGCGCATGAGCATGAGCGTGCTCCTTCGTAGGCGTACGTTGTACTCCAACGAGTGTAGGCGTATGCCGTACACTTAACAACATAGGTGTATGTCGTACGCTGAACGCGCCATGCCTCGCCCCCGCTCCCTCAGCCACGCCCAGCTGGCTTCGGCCGCCCTCGCCGTGATCGACCGCGACGGGCTCGCCGGGCTGTCCATGCGCTCGGTCGCGAAGGAACTCGGTATGAGCACGATGGCGCTCTACCGGTACGTGGACGACCGGGAGGAATTGGAAAGGCTCGTCGTCGACCTGGTGCTCGGCACCGTGGACACCGTGCCGCCCGGCCCCGAGGCCCCCTGGCACGACCGCATCGAGGTGCTGGTGCGGCGGCTGCGCGACGCCGTCGCCGCCCATCCGGAGATCGTGCCCCTGACCGTCGCCCACCGGCACCGGTCACTTGCCGGGCTGCGCTGGTCGGAATCCGTGCTCGGCGTGCTCACGGAGGCGGGATTCGACGGCGACCGGCGGGTGGTCGCGCTGCGGGGCCTGCTCGGGTATGTCATCGGCGCCATCCAGCTGGAGCACCTCGGGCCCCTGTCCGGCGAGGGCACGGTCGCCATCACCGAGCTGCCGCCCGACGCCTTTCCCCACATGACCGAGACCGCCCGCCACGCCCGGAAGGTCAGTGCAGACCGGGAGTTCCTGGGCGGTCTCGCGCTGCTGCTGCGCGGGCTGGGCACCTGACCCGGCTCCGCGCAGCGGCCATCCGGGAGCGTCAGCCCGTGGCGTCCGCCAGTGCCAGTTCGTGCAGGCGCTCCGGGGGGCCCGGCCTCGCGTAGTACCAGCCTTGTGCCGTATCGCACCCCAGGAGCCGCAACTGCTCAGCCTGCGCCCCCGTCTCGACGCCCTCGACCGTCACCGCGAGGTCCAGGCTGTGGGCCAGTGACACGATCCCTTCGACGATCTTGAGGTCGACGGGGTCGGCCGGGAACTGCTGCATGCTCTGGGTGAAGGAGCGGTCCAGCTTGAGGACGCTGACCGGCAGGCGGCGCAGGTTGGCGAGGTTGGAGTAGCCGGTACCGAAGTCGTCCAGGGCGATGTCGACGCCCATCTCCGCCAAGCGGCGCAACGGCTTCAGCAGGTCGTCGTTCGCGCCGATCAGCGCCGACTCCGTGACCTCCAGGCAGAGCGCGTCCGGTTCGACGCCCGTGCGTTCCAGGATGTCGACGGTGTCCTGGACCAGGCCGGGGTGGGTCAGCTGGCAGGGCGAGAGGTTGACGTTGATCCGCAGCGGGCCCACGGCCCCCACGCCACCGTGCAGTTCCCGCCACTCACGGGCCTGCCGCACCGACTGTTCCAGGACCCAGCGGCCCAACGGCACGATCAGCCCCGTGTGTTCGGCGAGCGGGATGAACCGGTCCGGGCCGAGCACCCCGTGCTGCGGGTGCAGCCAGCGCACCAGGGCCTCCGCACCGCGCACGCTGCCGTCGCCGAGATGGACCAGCGGCTGGTACTCGATGAAGAACTCGCCCCGCTCCAGGGCCGTCGGCAGCGCCGTGGTCAGCCCGTGCCGGGTGATGGCGCGGGCGTCCGCCTCCGGGTCGGCGAGTTCGAAGCGGTTGCCGCCCGCCGACTTGGCCCGGTACATGGTGATGTCGGCGCTGCGCAGCACCTCCGCCGGGCTGCGCTCCCCGGCCGGGCCCTCGACGATGCCGATGCTGCCGCGCACGGTCAGTTCCCGGCCGTCGACGCTGATCGGCGCGAGCAGGGCGTTCATGATGCGCGTGGCGAGTTCGTCGACCTCGCGCTGCGTGTCGGGGCCCGTGGTCAGGGCCACGAACTCGTCGCCGCCGAGCCGGGCGACCATCTCGCCGGGTGCGGTGGCGCAGGACTGGAGCCGGTCGGCGACCTCCACCAGCAGCCGGTCGCCGGCCGCGTGGCCGAGGCTGTCGTTGACGGTCTTGAAGCCGTCCAGATCCAGGTAGCACAGGCCGAACCGCTGGCCTTTCCCGGCACCCAGTGCCTTCTCCAGGCGCTCGAAGAAGAAGGTGCGGTTCGGCAGACCGGTCAGCGCGTCGTGCGTGGCCTCGTAACGCAGCCTCAGATTGAGCAGCCGCCGCTCGGTGGTGTCCTCCATGAGCGCGAGCTGGTACTGCGGACTGCCGTCGGCGTCCCGCAGCAGGGAGACCGTCAGGTTGGTCCACAGGACCGTTCCGTCAGGGCGGTAGAACGCCTTCTCCAGGTGGTAGTGCTCACGCTCGCCGCGCACGAGTTCGTCGTAGAGCCGCCAGGTCTGCGGCGCGTCGTCGGGGTGGGTCCACTCCATGACGTTGCGGCCTCGCATCGTCTGCTCGGAGACTCCGAACATGCGCAGCAGCGCGCCGTTGACCTGGAGGATGTTGCCGTCGAGGTCGGCCATGCCGATGCCTATGGCCGCGCCCTCGAAGACGGCGCGGAAGCGGGCCTCGGTGGCGTGCAGGGCCTGTGCCACCACGCCCTGCGCCTGGAGGGCGGCCTGGGCGATGGCCTCCTGCTCGGCCAGCGTCCGTTCGCGCAGCGCCTGCGCGAAGCCGGCGGCCATCGCGTGCTGGAGGCGTGCGGAACGCGCCCGCAGGCCCTCCTGGTCGCCGTCACCGCCGCAGTACAGGACCAGGTAGGCGTCCACGCAGTCCAACGTGCGGCTGAGCGCCTCCGGATCGGTGCAGTGCGCGTCCACGAGGGCGGCGCCCACCGCCCTGCCCTCGTCGGCGTCGAAGGCCCTGGCCAGCAGCGCCTCACTCAACCGCCGGGCCAGAGGCAGCAGTTGCTCCTCGAACTCCGGCCGGGTCGACGACGTCGAGGTCACCGGGAAGACGGCCCGGCTCCAGATCGTCGCGAACCGGCGGAGTCTGTCCTCCGGCCCGTCCGGTTCCGCGATCACGCCGTACGCCCCACGCCCGCGAAGCCGGAGAACGCATACGGATCCTCGTCCTCCGGTGCGGTGTCGGGCCGCCAGCGCGGCATCGCCACCAGTCCGGGTTCCACCATGTCGTACCCCTTGAAGAACCGCGCGATCTCCTCGCGCGAGCGCATGATCAGCGGGCTGCGAATGTCCTGGTACACGTTCACCGCGCCCCCGGCCCGCTCCGGCGGCAGCGGGATCCCCTCGTACGAGGCATGGGTGAGCACGAGCAGGCTGCCGGGCGCGAGCGCCTCGCGCAGCTCGGCCACCGCCCCGTACGGGTCGTCCTCGTCTTCCACGAAGTGCAGTATGGCAACGAGGAGCAACGCCACTGGCTGATTCAGGTCGATCAGCCGCTCCACCTCGGGGCTGCGCAGGATCTCCTCGGGCTTGCGGAGGTCCGCGGCCACGATGTCCGCGTCGTCGTTGCCCTGAAGTACCGCCTGGCTGTGCGCCACGGCCACCGGGTCGTGGTCGACGTACACCACGCGCGCGCCGGGGCGGGCGGCCTGGGCCACCTCGTGCACATTGCCGAAGGTGGGAATGCCGGAGCCGATGTCCAGGAACTGGCTGATGCCCTGGTCGGCCGCGTAGCGCACGGCGCGGCGCATGAACGCCCGGTTCGCCTGCATGATCTTGGGGAGTCCCGGCACGAACTCCATGGCCCTGCGGGCCGCTTCCCGGTCGACCTCGAAGTTGTGCGATCCGCCCAGGTAGTAGTCGTACATCCGGGAGACGCTGGGCACCGAGATGTCGATGCTCCGTGGGGCCCAGGCGGGACGCTCCATCTATCTCTCCAAGGCGTAGGCGATCTGGTGTTCGAGCAGAGGCTACTGATCGCCCGCCAATGGAGCGACCCGAAACGGAAATTGACCATCCGTTACCGGTCACTGCCTGCGGCACGTGCCGAATTGATACCCCCGTGCATGCCCTTCGAACATATGACGAACAGTGTCCGAGGCATCCCGGAGAGTTCCGGAGCGGAAGGGGCGGAGCATCAGAATTCGATGAGTTCAGGTGAAGCACGGCAAAACGGTCCGCCCCTCCGTGAGTCACGGAGGGGCGGACCGGGGCGGCTCCGTCAGGTGGACGAGATGATCAGCCCTGGGGAGGTTTCTCTACTTCTCCGACGCGCCGACCAGCTTCCCGTCGGGCCGCACGGCGTACCAGGTGCCGCCGACGCCCTGGCCGTTGGTGTCGCCGGGAGCCTTGTCACCGGCGAAGGTGTAGATCGGCGAGCAGTTGATCGTCTGCTGCTTGCCCTTGCCGTCGGTCCGGTCGAAGATCATGTAGCCCTTCTCCTGGATGCCCTTGGTGTCGGCGTAGTCGACGGGCTCCACGAGCGGCCACTTCTCCAGGCACTCGCCCGTGCAGTTGGAGACGGGCTTGGGCCAGGCCTGGTCCTTCTTGAACCGGTAGACGGTCATGCCGTTCTTGTCGACGACGATCTCGCCGAGCTTGGGGTCGTTGCGGGTGGACAGCCCGGGCTGCGCCTCGACCTCGTCGCCGCCGGCGGCCCCGCCGCCCTGCGCCTTCTTGCCGTCGGGGGCCAGCGCGTACCACTTGCCGCCCACGCCCTGGCCCTTGACGTCGCCGGCGTTGACGTCCTTGGCGTAGCGGTAGGCCGGCCAGCCGCCGACGGTCAGCTGCTCGGTGCCGTCGGCCCGGGTGACCGAGCCGAGCAGCGACTTGTCGATGCCCTCGCCGGCCTCGGCGTCGTCCGCGGGCACCGGCGGCCAGGACTTGGCGCAGTCGCCGTCGCAGTTCGACTTGGGCGGCTGTTCGGTGTCCTGGTCGAACCGGTACAGCGTGAGTCCCAGGCTGTCGGTCACCACCTTGCCGACCTCTTCGGCGGTGGCGACGGACAGCTTGCCCGCGGGGTTTGACGGGTTGGAAGGGCTCGGCGAGGCCTGCTGACCGCCCGCGGTGCCGCCCACTCCGTTCCCGGTGCCGATGCTTCCGTAGTCGCCGGGCGCCGCAGTGGCACCCACGTTCTGGCTGGCCGCCGGAGGGCTGTCCTGACCGCACGCCGTCGTCAGCGCCAGGACCGCCGCGGCGCTCGCCACGAGTGAGGCGCTCCGCCAGGAGGTCTTCATCGTCAACTCCCCATAATCGCAAGGGTGTTGCAGCGCCCTGCTGCGCCGCCGCACGGCCATGAGTACGCACCGGAGCCGTGATTGTGTTCAACGACCGGCAAAATTTCTTTCCGGAACCTGTGCCGGCCGCCGCTCGCCACCCCGCACAGAGGTAGGCGTCGCACGCTTCGCGGGCGACCGCCCATCAAACCGGCGGCACCCGGATATCCCTCTTTCGGGGCAATCCCCTTGCGCTCCGGCGCGTCCCGGCGGGACAAGGCTCATGATCTTGGTCGTGCATGGACCTCTAGCGACTCAATCCGCCCTCGCCGCAAAGGCCTTGGCGGTGGCGACGCTGACCTGGGCGCTCGTCGGCGCGCCGGCCGGAGTGGCGGTGGCCCACTCCTGTGCGTACGCCTCGACGGGGCCGGACGGCACGGAGGCGGTGGCGATCGCCGGAAGCATGACCTGGCCGACCAAGCCGCCGTGCCCGACCCCCAC
>NZ_DF968335.1:0-646 GCF_001270025.1 Streptomyces azureus
CACCATGCGGATGTTCTGTGTCCTCGCCGTCCTGGTGGCCGCGAACCTGCTCAACAACTGGCTCGCGCCCGGCGCCTACGTACCCACCTGCGTGGCCGCGGCTGCCGCGCTGCTGCTGATCGCCCGGTGGGACGGCCTGACCCGCGCCGATCTCGGGCTCGACACGGTTGCCCTGTACCGGGGGCTGCGGTGGGCATCGGTCCTGGTGGGCGCGGTCCTCGCCGTCTTCTTGGTCGGGCTTGCCCTGCCGGCCACCAGGGAGGCCTTCGAGGACGAGCGCGCCGCCGGCCTGACCATGGGGGAGCTGCTGTGGCGGGTGCTGATCCGGGTGCCGGTCGGCACCGTGCTGCTGGAGGAGATCGCCTTCCGCGGTGTCCTGTGGGCCATGGTGCGGCGTCGGCGCGGTACCGCGTGGGCCACGGCTGTGTCGTCATCGCTGTTCGGGCTCTGGCATGTGCTTCCCTCGCGCGGGCTGAGCCGGGCCAACGCGGCCGCGGCGGTCCTCGGCACCGGACCGGCAGGCACCGCGCTGTCGGTCGCGGCCGCCGTGGTCGCCACGACCGCAGCCGGGGTCGTCCTGTGCGAGCTGCGGCGCCGGTCCGGAAGTCTGCTGGCGCCCGCGGCGCTGCACTGGGCCGTCAACGGC
>NZ_DF968336.1:0-64470 GCF_001270025.1 Streptomyces azureus
GCTCCGCTGCCTCGTTCACCAGCCTTGACGAACAGCCCCCACGCCTAACTGAACGGCGTTGGGTCTAGCCGCCGTAGCGCTTCGCGTCGTACGGCGGCCGCGCGCACCTCAGCGGCAGGTCTCCTACTTCGTGGCACCTCGCGTGAAGCCGTTGTAGATGAACCGCTGGAGGAACAGGAAGACGATCAGCGTCGGGACGATGACGAGGATCGCGCCTGCCGAGATGGTCTCCCAGTGGGCTCCGAAGGGGCCCTTGAAGCGGAACAGGGACGTCGAGATCACGCCAAGATCTTCGGAGGGCATGTAGAGGAAGGGGATGTAGAAGTCGTTGTAGACGTTGATCCCCTTCACGATCACGACCGTCGCGATCGCGGGTTTGAGCAGCGGGAAGATGACCTTCCGGTAGACCGTGAAGGCGTTGGCGCCGTCGATGCGGGCCGACTCGTCCAGTGAGACGGGGATGGCCCGTACGAACTGCAGGAAGATGTAGATCGACACGATGTCCGTGCCCATGTAGAGCGCGATCGGCGCCCAGAGGCTGTCGAACATCCCGAGGCTGTTGACGATCTGGAAGGTGGCCACCTGGGTGGTCACTCCGGGGACCAGCGCGGCGACCAGGAACAGGGCCAGGACCAGCTTCCGGAAGCGGAACCGGAAGCGGTCGATGGCGTACGCCGTCATCGAGCCGATGAGGACCGTGCCCCCGATGGCGACGACCAGGATGACCGCCGTGTTGCCGAAGGCCGAGAGCATCCGGCCGTCCTGGAACGCCGTCACGTAGTTGTCGAAGTTGAGCGGGTCGTCGGGCAGCGTGAGGGCGCCGCTGTCGTCCGCCATCTCCCCGGAGGTCTTCAGGGACGTCAGGAAGACCACGGTGAGCGGCAGGAGCACGACCAGCGTCGCGAGGGCCAGGGACAGGTACACGAGGGCACGGGCCACGGCACGGCGCGTCATACGAGGTCCACCTTGTCGTCCGGGACGAGGCGCCGCTGCACCCAGGTCACCGCCAGGATGATCAGCAGCAGTACGACGGCCGCCGCCGAGGCGAGACCCGTCTTGTTGAACTGGAAGGCCAGCTTCACGGTCTGGATCACGAAGGTCTCGGTGCCGGTCGCGCCGCCGGTCATGATGTACGGGATCTCGAAGACCGACAGCGACCCGGAGACCGACAGGATCACCGACAGGCTCAGCACGGGCCGGATACCGGGCGCGATGATGTGGCGGAACTGCTGCCAGCGGTTCGCCCCGTCCAGCTCGGCCGCCTCGTACAGCTCCCCCGGGATGGACTGGATCGCGCCGAGGAAGAGGACGAAGTTCAGGCCCAGGTAGCGCCAGACGGAGACGCCGGCGAGGGAGACGTTGGCCGAGGTGGGCGTGCCCAGCCAGGCGCGGTCGCCGTCGTAGCCGACGAGGTTCAGGATCGCGTCGAGGGTGCCGCCGTCCTGGAAGAAGTACAGGAAGACGAACCCGATCGCCACGCCGTTGATCAGGTACGGGAAGAAGAGCACGCCCTTGAAGAAGTTGCGGAAACGGACGTTGAAGCTCAGGACGGTGGCGAAATAGAGGGCGGCGGCGATCTGCACCACGGACGCGGCGAGGTAGTAGCCGCTGACGAAGAACACCTCGAACAGCTCGGGGCGGGTGAAGAGCTCGGCGTAGTTCTCCGCCCCCGTGTAGTGCAGCTCGGGGCTGACGCCGTCCCAGTCGGTGAAGCTGTACGCGACCATGTTGACGATCGGCGCGTAGGTGAAGGCGACCAGCAGGACGAGCGGAGCGATCAGGAACAGCCAGGGGGTCACGCCCCGCCACCGCCGCGCCCGGCGCGCGGCGGACGGCGGTGTCGGCCCGGCGGGCGCGGCCGTCGGTACCGGCCGCGCCGCCTTCCGGGTGGTGTCGGTCATCAGGACCCCAGGTTCTTCTGCGCCTCGGTCCACTTCTCGCCCAGCCCGGTCAGGAAGTCGTCCAGGCTGCCCTTGCGGGCACCGCGGGCGAGGTCGACGAGTTCCTGGCGGTAGTCGGGCTTGTAGATGCCGACCTCGGACTGGTTGTCGATGGACTTGACCTCGGCGCCCTTGGTGTCGTCGATGTCGAGGAGCTTCACGCCCGCCTCCTCGTACGGCTTGAGGACGTCGGGCAGCGGGCTGTCCTTGAGGGGCGAGAGGGCCAGGTTGGCGTCCGCGTAGCCGGACTTGTCGGTGAACCAGTCGATCCAGGCGCGGGCGGCGTCCTTGTGGTCGGAGTTGACGTTGACGGCCTGGTTGTAGTCGGGCAGCGTCACCGCGCAGAACGTGCCGTTCTTCTGGGCGGGGAAGGGCATGAAGCCGATGTCGTCCGAGTCGGCACCGGCCTGTTCCGCCGCGCCCTGCATCTGGATGACCGCCCAGGAGCCGAGCCACATCGTGGCGATCTCGCCCTTCGCCAACCTGGGTTTGGACGCCTCCCAGTTGGTGGTCGTCGGATCCTTCTCGATGAGTCCTTCGCGCACGATGTCGTACAGCAGCGTGTCGGCGGTCCGCAGATCGGCGCCCTCGGCCCAGGGGTCGCCCTCGGCCAGCTTCGTGGTGGCCTGCTCGTCACAGCTGACCGAGCCGTTGACCTGCGTCCACTGGGTGAGCGGCCACATGTCCTTGAAGTTGGTGTAGTACGGGATCGCGTCGGTCTTCGACTTGATCGCCTTCAGGTCGTCGAGGAACTCGGCCGGCGTCGTGGGCCAGTCGGTGATCCCGGCCTCGCTCCACACCTTCTTGTTGTAGATGAAGCCCGGGACCGCGCCGAGCGGGCTCTGGCCGTAGACCTTGCCGTCGACGGTGGTGTAGTCGGTGAAGCGGTACTTCTTGCTGCGCTCGGCCTGCGTGCCGAGGGAGGCGAAGAACTTCGGGTAGTCCTTCTTCTCGATCACGGCCGGGATCATCAGGACGTCGCCGTAGTTCTCCGTGTTCATACGGATCTTGACCTCGCCCTCGTAGTCGGTGAGGCCCTCGAACTCGACCTTCACCTTGGGATAGGTCTTGTTGAACTCGGCAGCGTACTTCTTCATCGTCTCGTCCTGCACGAGGTCGGTCCGATGGGTGAGGACGGTGATGGTCCCGTCGACCTTGGCCGGATCGTCGGGCGCGTCGGCATCCGCGCCCTTCGAGGTGCCTCCGGTGCCGGTACAGCCCGAGGCCAGCAGGGCTGCGCCCACGGCGAGGGCGAGGACGGTACGGCGGTTCATGTGCATCAGCTCCGTTCGCGGAGAGGAACTCGGGACGGAAGAGCACGTGCGGTATGGCTGGTTCGGCACTCTGACAGCGCTTTCTCAACCGGTAAAGTCCCATTCCCGCCAACGCTGCGAAACCTGTACACGCCTCTTCACTGGACCGGTTTAGGGAGTGCGCATGCTGGAGGCCACACCGCTCGGCGACGGATGGATCCTGCGGCACGAGTCGGACCCGCTCCCGGCCTCCGTGCCGGGCTGCGTGCACACCGACCTGATGGCGGCCGGGGTGATCCCGGATCCTTTCCTGGGTCTGGGCGAGTCCGAGGTGGCGTGGGTGGGGCGCCGGGACTGGACGTACGAGCGCGAGCTCACCAGCGTGTCCGCGCAGGAGCAGACCGACCTGGTCTTCGACGGGCTCGACACCGTCGCCGAGATCTCCCTGGACGGGCGGCTGCTGGGGAAGGTGCGGAACATGCACCGCTCGTACCGGTTCGACGTGACGGGGCTGTCCGGGCGGCTGTCCGTGCGGTTCGTCTCCGCCTACGCCGAGGCCGAGGCCGTGCGGGGACGGCTGGGCGAGCGGCCCGCCGCCTACGCCGAGCCCTACCAGTACCTGCGCAAGATGGCCTGCTCCTTCGGCTGGGACTGGGGGCCGACCCTGGTGACGGCCGGGATCTGGCGTCCGGTGCGCCTGGAGCACTGGTCGACGGCGCGGATCGCCCGGGTGCGTCCGCTGGTCACCGTCGACGAGGGCGTGGGCGTCGTCGAGTTGGCCGTGGACATCGAGCGGACCCGGGTCGAGGCGCCGCTCGCCCTGGAGGCGGAGGTCGGCGGGGTGCGGGCCCGCGCGGAGATCGACGGGGCGGGCGGGGTGGTACGGCTTCGCCTGCCGGACGTCCGGCTGTGGTGGCCGCGCGGTTACGGCGAACAGCCGCTGTACGACGTCGAGTTGCGGCTGCTGCACGGCGAGGGGGCGCTGGACGTGTGGCGGCGCCGGATCGGCTTCCGGACCGTGGAACTGGATCAACGGCCCGACGTGCACGGCACCGGCTTCACCCTCGTCGTCAACGGCGAGCGGCTCTTCGCCCGGGGCGTCAACTGGATCCCCGACGACGTCTTCCCGTCCCGGATCACCCGCGAGCGCTACCGGGAACGGCTGGAGCAGGCCGCCGGGGCGGGCGTGGACCTCGTACGGGTCTGGGGCGGTGGCATCTACGAGAGCGAGGACTTCTACGACGTCTGCGACGAACTCGGGCTGCTGGTCTGGCAGGACTTCCCGTTCGCCTGCGCGGCCTACCCGGAGGAACAGCCGCTGCGCGGTGAGGTGGAGGCCGAGGCGCGGGAGAACGTCGTACGGCTGATGCCGCATCCGTCGCTGGTGCTGTGGAACGGCAACAACGAGAACCTGTGGGGCTTTAGGGACTGGGGCTGGGAGCCGCGGCTGGCCGGTGACTCCTGGGGTGAGGGCTACTACCTGGGCGTACTGCCGCGTGTGGTGGCCGAGTTGGATCCGACGCGACCGTACACGGCGGGGAGTCCCTGGTCCGGGTCATGGGACCGGCATCCCAACGATCCGGCGCACGGCACGCACCACTCCTGGGAGGTGTGGAACCGTGAGGACTACGCCGACTACCGGCTGAGCGTGCCCCGGTTCGTCGCCGAGTTCGGCTGGCAGGCGCCGCCCGCGTACGCCACGCTGCGCCGGGCCCTGCCCGGGGAGGAGCTCGCGCCGGACTCCCCCGGGATGTTGCACCACCAGAAGGCCGACGACGGCAACGGGAAGCTGGAACGGGGGCTGGCGCGGCATTTCGCCGTGCCGGACGGGGACTTCGACCGCTGGCACTACCTGATGCAGGTCAGCCAGGCGCGTGCGGTCGCCGCCGGGATCGAGCACTGGCGGTCGCACTGGCCGGTGTGCGCGGGCACGGTCGTCTGGCAGCTCAACGACTGCTGGCCGGTGACCTCGTGGGCGGCGATCGACGGGGACGGGCGGGAGAAGCCGCTGTACCACGAGCTGAAGCGGCTGTACGCGGACCGGTTGCTGACGCTCCAGGCGCGGCACGGCGGGCTGGTGCTGGCCGCCGTCAACCAGGCGGCCGTGGGCTGGACGACGACGCTGACCCTGCGGCGGATGTCCGTCGAGGGCGAGGTGCTGGAGCAGGTGGCCGTGGAACTGGCGGTCGGGGGGCGGAGCGTGGCACGTGTGGATGTCCCGCGCGAGCTGACGCCGGACGGGCCGAAGGAGTTCCTCGTCGCGGATGCGGGCGGGGACGCGGGGGCGGGAACGGGCAGGGACGCTGGAGCGGCCGGGAACACGGGCGCGGTAGCGAGCGGGGACGCGCGTGCGGGTGGGTTGCGGGCCTTGTACTTCCGGGTGCCGGACCGCGAAGTCCCCTATCCCGCCCCCCGGTTCGATGTCGCGCTCGCCCCGGGCGGCATCACCGTCACCGCCCGCACCCTGGTCCGGGACCTGCTGCTCCAGGCCGACCGGCTGGATCCGGAAGCGCGGGCCGACCGGGGGCTGGTCACGCTGCTGCCGGGCGAAGAGGTGACCATCGGGGTGCGCGGCTGGAAGACTCCGGACGCGGAGAGTGCCCGTTCGGCCCTGTACTGCGTGGAGCCCACCCGATGACGGCAACACCGACCCCCCGCGTCACCATCAAGGACGTCGCCGCCCGCGCCGGCGTGTCCAAGGGTGCCGTCTCGCTCGCGTTCAACCACAAGCCCGGGCTGTCGGAGGCGACCCGGGACCGGATCTTCCGGGCGGCGCGGGAGCTGGGCTGGGCGCCGAACCTCACGGCCCGGACGCTGGCCGGTTCGCGCGTGGACGTGGTGGGGCTCGCGGTGTGCCGGCCGGCGCGGGTGCTCGGGCTGGAGCCCTGGTACATGGAGTTCGTCTCGGGCGTGGAGAGCGTCCTGGCCGAGCACTCCTCCTCCCTGCTGCTGAGGCTCGTACGGAATCTGGACGAGGAGGTGGGGGTCCAGGAGTCGTGGTGGCGGGGGCGGCAGATCGGCGGGTCGATCCTCGTCGACTTCCGGGCCGACGATCCCCGGGTGGGTCTGGTGGAGCGGCTCGGGCTGCCGGTGGTCGCCGTGGGGCATCCCTCGCTGACCGGAGGGCTCACGTCCGTGTGGACCGACGACGCGACGGCCGTGACGGAGGCGGTGCGGTATCTGGCGGCGCTGGGGCACCGGCGGATCGCCCGCGTGGGCGGGGCGGCGGCCCTCGGGCACACGGCCATCCGGACGGCCGCGTTCGACGAGGCGGCGGGGGAGCTGGCGCTGACCGGGGCGTGGCAGGTCGCGACCGACTTCTCGGGAGACGCGGGGGCCCGGGCGACGCGGTCGCTGCTGGCGGCTGCGCCGCCGGACCGGCCGACGGCGATCGTGTACGACAACGACATCATGGCGGTGGCGGGCTTGTCGGTGGCGGCGGAGATGGGTTTGCGGGTGCCGGACGACGTGTCGCTGCTGGCGTGGGACGACTCGCAGCTGTGCCGGCTGACGCATCCGACCCTGTCGGCGATGAGTCATGACGTGCACGGTTTCGGGGCAGAGGTGGCTCGGACGTTGTTCGGGGTGATCACCGGGGACGGAGCGGCCGGGTCGCATCCCGTGCCGACTCCGGTGCTGACTCCGAGAGGGTCCACAGCGCCACCCCGGTGAGATGTGACGTTCACCGCTCGCCATGTCAGGACTGGGCAGCTACGTTACTCATAAGTAGCATGGGATGAGCAAGCGCTCAGCGTCCTGGACCCTGGAGGAGAGCCATCGTGCCTCGTACCGTCAGGGACGTCGTCTTCGTAGACGGCGTCCGCACCCCGTTCGGCAAGGCGGGCCCGAAGGGCATCTACCACGAGACCCGTGCCGACGACCTCGTCGTGAAGGCGATCCGGGAGCTGCTGCGCCGCAACCCCGGTCTCGACCCGAAGAAGATCGACGAGGTCGCCATCGCCGCGACCACCCAGATCGGCGACCAGGGCCTCACCATCGGCCGTACCGCGGGGATCCTCGCCGGTCTGCCGCAGTCCGTCCCGGGTTACTCAATCGACCGCATGTGCGCGGGCGCCCTGACGGCCGTGACCACGGTCGCCGGTTCCGTCGCCTTCGGTGCCTACGACGTCGCCATCGCCGGCGGTGTCGAGCACATGGGCCGCCACCCCATGGGCGAGGGCGTCGACCCGAACCCGCGGTTCGTCTCCGAGAAGCTGGTCGACGAGTCGGCCCTCTTCATGGGCATGACCGCGGAGAACCTGCACGACCGTTACCCGCAGATCACCAAGCTGCGCGCGGACGAGTACGCCGTGCGCTCCCAGGAGAAGGCCGCCAAGGCGTACGCCAACGGCAAGATCCAGGCCGACCTGGTGCCGGTCTCGGTGCGCCGCACCAACGCCGAGGCCGGGGAGACGGGCTGGGGCCTGGTCACCGCCGACGAGCCGATGCGCCCGGGCACGACGCTGGAGAACCTCCAGGGCCTGAAGACCCCGTTCCGCGTCCACGGCCGGGTCACCGCCGGTAACGCGGCCGGTCTGAACGACGGCGCCACCGCCTCGGTCATCGCCTCCGAGGAGTTCGCGCGGGAGAACGACCTCCCCGTCAAGATGCGTCTGGTCGCCTACTCCTTCGCGGGCGTCGAGCCGGAGGTCATGGGCTACGGTCCGATCCCGGCGACGGAGAAGGCGCTGGCCCAGGCGGGCCTGTCGATCTCCGACATCGGTCTGTTCGAGATCAACGAGGCCTTCGCCGTCCAGGTGCTGGCCTTCCTCGACCACTACGGCATCGCCGACGACGACGAGCGCGTCAACCAGTACGGCGGCGCCATCGCCTTCGGCCACCCGCTGGCCTCCTCCGGCGTCCGCCTGATGACGCAGCTGGCCCGCCAGTTCGAGGAGCAGCCGCACGTCCGCTACGGCCTGACCACCATGTGCGTCGGCTTCGGCATGGGCGCGACGGTCATCTGGGAGAACCCGCACTTCGAGGGGGACAAGTGAGCACCACCGCCGAGCTTCTGAAGCAGGCTTCCGAGCTGTTCCCGGACGAGGTCGTCACGAGTGCGCACGTACGCCACTTCGACCTGCCGCTGGGTGCCGGGCGCTTCGCCCTGATCACCCTGGACAACGGCCACGACCACACCAAGCCGACCACCTTCGGCCCGGCCTCGCTGGCGAACCTGAACGCCGCGATCGACCAGGTCGAGAAGGAGGCGGCGGACGGCGAGATCGTCGGCGCCGGCATCACCGGCAAGCCGTTCATCTTCGCGGTCGGCGCCGACCTCAAGGGCGTGGAGATCCTCAAGGAGTACGAGCACGCGCTCGCCATCGGCAAGGGCGGCCACGAGGTCTTCAAGCGGCTGTCCAAGCTGGCCGTGCCGACCTTCGCGTACTACAACGGCGCCGCGATGGGCGGCGGTGTCGAGGTCGGTCTGCACTGCACCTACCGGACCGTCTCCTCGGCCGTCCCGGCGTTCTCGCTCCCCGAGGTGTTCCTCGGCCTGGTCCCCGGCTGGGGCGGCTGCACGCTCCTGCCGAACCTGATCGGCGCCGACAAGGCCGTCTCGGTGATCATCGAGAACAGCCTCAACCAGAACAAGCAGCTCAAGGGCAAGCAGATCTACGAGCTCGGGATCGCCGACGCGATCTTCGAGGGCGCGGACTTCCTGGAGCAGTCGCTGATCTGGACCGCGTCGGTCCTCAAGGGCGAGCTGGAGATCGAGCGCCCGGTGATCGACCGTGGCGAGGGCTGGGACCAGGCCGTCGCCAAGGGCCGCTTCATCGCGGACTCCAAGGTGCACGGCGCCGCCCCGGCCGCCTACCGCGCCCTGGACATCATCGCCGCCGCCAGGAACGGCGACCTCCAGCAGGGCTACGACGCCGAGGACAAGGCGCTCGCCGACCTCATCATGGGCGGTGAACTGCGCTCCGGCATCTACGCCTTCAACCTGGTGCAGAAGCGCGGCAAGCGCCCCGCGGGTGCCCCGGACAAGAGCCTGGCCCGCCCGGTCACCAAGGTCGGTGTCGTCGGCGCCGGTCTGATGGCCAGCCAGCTCGCGCTGCTGTTCCTGCGCCGCCTGGAGGTGCCGGTCGTGCTGACCGACATCGACCAGGAGCGCGTCGACAAGGGTGTGGGCTACGTCCACGCCGAGATCGACAAGCTGCTCGGCAAGGGCCGCATCAACCAGGACAAGGCCAACCGCCTCAAGGCCCTGGTGACCGGCGTCCTGGACAAGGCCGAGGGCTTCGCGGACGCGGACTTCATCATCGAGGCCGTGTTCGAGGAGATGGGCGTCAAGCAGAAGGTGTTCGCGGAGGTCGAGGCGGTCGCCCCGGCGCACGCGATCCTGGCCACCAACACCTCCTCGCTGTCGGTGTCGGAGATGGCGTCGAAGCTGAAGCACCCCGAGCGGGTCGTCGGCTTCCACTTCTTCAACCCGGTCGCCGTGCTGCCGCTGCTGGAGATCGTCCGCGGCGAGCAGACCGACGACGCCTCCCTCGCCACGGCGTTCGGCGTCGCCAAGAAGCTGAAGAAGACCGCGGTGCTCGTGAAGGACGCCCCGGCGTTCGTCGTGAACCGCATCCTGACCCGCTTCATGGGCGAGATCCAGAACGTCATCGACGAGGGCACCCCGGTCGAGGTCGCCGAGAAGGCCGTCGAGCCGCTCGGCCTGCCGATGTCGCCGCTGGTCCTGCTGGAGCTGGTCGGCCCGGCGATCGGCCTGCACGTCTCCGAGACGCTCAACAAGGCGTTCCCGGACCGCTTCACGGTCTCCCCGAACCTCAAGGCGGTCGTCGAGGCGGGCAAGCGCGGCTTCTACGTCTACGACAGCGGCAAGCCGGAGCTGGACCCGGAGGTCGCCGCGCTGCTGAAGCAGGGCGACAGCGTCCTGACGGAGGAGCAGGTGCGCGAGCGGGTACTCGACGCGGTGGCGCAGGAGATCGGGCTCATGCTCGACGAGGGCGTCGTCGCCGAGGCGCAGGACATCGACCTGTGCCTGATCACGGGCGCCGGCTGGCCGTTCCACCTGGGCGGCATCACGCCGTACCTGGACCGCGAGGGCGTCTCCGAGCGGGTCAACGGCAGGAGGTTCCTGGCGCAGGGCGTGGCGAGCGTCCCCGCGTAACGCGTAACCCCTGAGGGGGGTGGGGCGACCGGTAACGATCCGGATCCCCCGCCCCCCTTCTGCATGCCCTCACAGATAGGATCCTCACACAATCCGACCATTGTTTACCTGACTCTGACGGTCTCCACCGGAGACCTCCGGGTGTCCTCGAAGGAGTCCTACGTGGCGTCCTCCCGCCGCCGACCACCCCGACGCCGGATCTGGCCCAAGGTCAGGCTCCTGCTCCTGGTGGCGGTGGTCGCCGCCGGCGGCACGGCGCTGTATCCCGTGTGGAAGGCGGCGAACCCGGACCCGCCCGAGCTCAAGGTCCGCTACCGGACCGGCACTCCGGCCACGGCCGCGGCGGCCAAGCCGTCGTTCGAGGTCTTCAACGACACGGAGAAGGCACTGCCGTTGAGCGATGTGACGCTCCGGTACTACTTCACGGCCGACCGCGCCCCGGGTCCCTCGCCGTACGCCTTCAACTGCGTCAACGCCGCCTTCGGCTGCTCGCACGTCGCCGGCCGAATCGTCGCGATGGACAAGGCCACCGACACCGCCGACCACTACCTGGAGGTCAGGTTCACGGCCGGCGCGGGCAGCCTGAAGCCGGGCGCCAACAGCAAGGGCATCGACCTCCAGCTCTTCCGCACCGACCACAAGCGGCTGAAGCAGTCCGACGACCGCTCCTTCGACGCCGGGATGACGTCCTACAAGGAGGCGGAGAAGGTCACCGCGTACAAGCGGGGTGTCCTCGCCTGGGGGGAGGAGCCGGACGGCACCGAGGCGAGCGACGAGAAGAAGGCCTCGGCGAAGGCCGCCGCGCCCGACCCGGTGCCGGCTCCCCCGGCCGGGGTGCTGTTCGACGACTTCACCTACCAGGGCCCCAAGGACCCGGCCCTGTTCAAACACGGCTGGCTGGTCCGCACCAGCAAGGGCGGCCCCGGCATCGAGAACACCTGGTCGGCGGAGAACGTCAGCTTCCCCACCGCCGAGGGCGCCCAGGCCGACGGCCCGGTGCTCAACCTGCGGGCGAGCACGGACGGCACCAGGTCGGGCACGAAGCAGGCGAGTCTGGGCACCAGGAGCAGCCAGTTCCGCGACGGCACCTACGCGGCCCGTATCCACTTCAGCGACGATCCGGCGAAGGGCGAGGGCGGCGACCACGTCAACCAGACCTTCTACACGATCGGCGGAAGCGGCACGAAGTACAGCGAGCTCGACAACGAGTACATGCCGAACGGCGGTTGGGGCCGTCCCGGTCCCAAGCTCGACACCGTCTCCTGGTACCACCACGAGAGCAACGACCGCGTGTACAAGACGACCAACAAGAGCCTCGACGGCTGGCACACCATGATGATCACCGTCGAGGACGACGTCGTCACCTACCGCATGGACGGCGAGAAGCTCTTCTCCAGCGACGGCAAGTACGCCCCGCGCTCCGGGATGTCCGTGAACTTCAACCACTGGTTCGTGGATCTGCCGTTCAAGGGCGACCGCGCGTGGGACCTGAAGGTGGACTGGCTCTACTACAACGCGAACGGATCCCTGTCGGTGAAGGAAGTCCGGTCCGCGGTCGAGGACTTCACCGGCGAGGGAATGAACTACTTCGACACGGTTCGGGAGTCCCGGTGAGGAAAAGGCGGTCCAACGCCCACAGGCACGCTGCCGAGGCTGCGGAGAACAAGCCGGTGGTGAGCCGGCGTTCCGCGCTGCTGATGGGCGGCACAGGAGGCGTCGCGATGGCCGGCGGCGGCGCGTGGCTGGGCCAGGTGGTGGCACAGCCCGCCGCCGCGCCGGCCGCCGAGGGAGCCATCGGAGGCCTCACCACGCCTCCCCTCTACGCCCCCTCCGGCCGCCGCCCCAAGTACCGCAGGGCCAGCTGGTCCCAGCAGTTCCAGGCCTCCCACGGCTGGACGCCGGGAGGCGCGGGCACCGCGTCGGCCGAGGCGAACGACAAGTCCGTCTTCGTGCGCGGCACCCAGTCGGTCCGGGTGACCACGAACGGCAGCGGCAAGCAGTCCTACGTCCGCAGGACCGGCATGCCCGCGGTCAGCATGAGCGGCAAGATGATCCGGCTCGTCTTCCGCGTCGACGACGTGACGAACCTGGCCAAGCTCGTCTTCTACCTGGGCAGCGGCTCCCTCGCGAACCACTTCGCCTGGACCCTCCACACCCACTCCAAGACGGCGGCCAACTACGTCCAGTCCGGGGAGTGGGTGACGGTCCATCTCCAGTGGGCCGACGTCAACGCGGCGGCCGGCACGTACTCCATCGGCGCCGACGGCAAGCCGTCCACCAAGACCGGCTTCACCGACATGTCGTTCGCGGTGTACGACAACGCGGGCGGCCCGGTGACGTACCGGCTCCAGGCCGTCGAGCTGATACCGGACACCGTCTCGGTCTTCCCCAAGGGCGTCGTCTCCCTCACCTTCGACGACTCCCACAAGTCGATCCACGACCTGGCCCGTCCGGTGATGGACCGCTACGGCTTCCCCGGCACGGTCTACAACATCGCCGACGCCATCGGCACCGGCAACTTCCTCACGCTCAACCAGATGCGCTCGATGCAGGACTTCTCCGGCTGGGAGATGGCGGGCCACTCGTACGCGAACGCCGTCCACACGGCGAGCTATCCCAAGCTCACCGCCGAGCAGGCCGACGACGACTTCCGGAAGCTGCGCGAGTGGCTGGTGTCCAACGGCTTCACCAGCGAGCACTTCGCCTATCCGCACGGCGCGTTCCAGAAGACGACCGACGGTGTCCCGGTCGACCAGATAGCGAGCCGGCACTTCACCACGGCCCGGTCGATCATCTCCGAGACGATCGAGTCGTTCGCCCCGGCGATGCCGTACCGCCTCAAGGCGCTGACCGGCATCAACGACGGCACCGGCATCGGCGGTACGGCGCTGTCGAAGCTGACCGGCGCGGGCGGCCGGCTCGACCGCTGCGTGAACAGCGGCGACTGGCTGATCCTCTGTCTGCACAAGGTCACCGGGGGCGCCCCGGCGACGAGCACCGAGATCGGCAAGTCGGGTCTGGAGACGCTGATGAAGGCGATCGACGACCGGGGCATCCCGGTGCTGACGGTCGAGGAAGCGATGGCCTCGTACACCTGAGGCCCGGACGCACGAGGCCGGACACCTGAGAGAGGGGCGGCCCCCCGGCCGCCCCTCTCTCAGGTCCGTCTCGAGGACACGGCCTACCAGCCGCCGCCCTGCCCGTATCCCTGCCCCTGGCCCTGCTGCCAGGAGGGGTCCGGATGCGGGTATCCGCCCTGCTGGGGGTCGTGGCCCTGGCCCGGGTACTGCTGCTGGTACGGGTCGGGGTAGCCGTCGTACCCGCCCTGCCACTGCTGCTGACCGGCCGGCTCCGGTGTCCCCCAGCTCACCCGCTGCTGCGGGACGGCCGCGTGCTGCTCCTCGTCGTAGCCCGGGATGGGCTGCGGCTGGGCCGGGATGCCGCCGGACGGGCGGGGCCGGGTGCGCAGGGCCACGCCCTCCAGACGCATCAGCTGGAGGGTCTCGGTGACCTTCTTGTCGGAGTACGGGTCCTCTTCCTCGAAGATCTCCGTCATCTCGGACTCGTGGTCACCGGCCACGGACACCTCGACACCGCCCTGGCGGGTGCCCCAGCTGCCCTTGTGCAGGGTGAACAGGGCGTAGAACCGCAGCGGGGTCAGCAGGGTCAGCTGGATCACGCCGTAGACCGGCGCGAGCAGGAACATGCCGAACCGCTTGACGAAGCCCATGCCCCGGCGCGGGAAGTCGAGGTACCGCACATTGCGCAGGTAGCCCATCAGCACCATGAAGATCAGGTAGTCGCCGATGTGGTTGACGAACTGCTCGGGCTTGATGATGGGCAGGATGACCATCGAGTAGAACATCGCCGAGCCGAAGACCAGCCACAGAGCGAGTTCCATGCAGGTCAGCCAGAAGGCGGGCCGGTACTTCTTCTGGTGCCGGAACGCCCACAGCGACTCGCGGAAGAAGGACTTGTTCCAGCGGACCTGCTGGCGCAGGAAGTGCGGCAGCTTCTCGGGGACGGCGGTGTAGCCGACGGCCGTCTCCTGGAAGACGACCTGTCCTTCCATCAGGCAGTAGTTGGTCATGCGGCGGTCGTCACCGAAGACGGCCGGCTTGCCCAGGAACTGCTGGCCCAGGAAGTCCGGCAGGTACTTGCGCACCAGCGTGCCGCGGTAGGCGGAGAGCGCGCCGCAGCAGCACAGGACCGACTTCAGCCGCGAGTAGGCGGCCCGCTCGAAGAGGAACGAGTTGCCGTAACGCAGGTCCTGGAGACGGGTGAAGATGTTGCTGTCGTGGTTGAGCGCCAGCACCATGCCGGTGGAGGCCATGATCTTCTCGTCGGCCAGCGGCAGCAGCAGCTCGCGCACGGTGTCCCGGGACAGCACGGTGTCCGAGTCGACGCACAGGAAGATGTCCGAGTACGGCGCGGCCTCGAAGCCCAGCGCGAGCGCCTCGCGCTTGCCCTTGTTCTCCGGCTGCACGCTGACGGTGTACTTGACGCCCTTGGCCTCGAACTCGCGGCGCATCTTCTTCGCCGCGCGGATGCCGGAGTCGTCGGCGCTGGCGTCGTCGATGATGTGGATCTCGTTCGGCAGCCGGCTCTGCGCGAGGAGGCTGCGCATGCCCTGCTCGAACATCACCGGGTCCTCGTTGTAAATCGGGATGACCGCGGTGACCCAGGCGTTCTCCAGGTACTCCAGCTCCTCCCGCCCGGCCTTGGCCGGACGGTAGAAGAGGGCGCCGAACATCTTCAGGGACAGCAGACCCATGGCACCCATGGAGTACAGGTGCAGCGAACCGGCGTCGAGCCGGGTCGCGATGAGCGCGGCCAGGGCCAGGAAGACGAAGTACGAGACCTTCAAGTGCCGCCGTTTGCGGTGCGCGCGACGGCCACCGGAGTCGACGGCCCCGGGTATGTACGTGTCCTCGGCTGTCACAGCTTGACCACCCGCGGGTGATCGGCGGACCCGCCGCGGGTGTCGAAGAGCGCCCGGGCGCGGTCGGCGAGCACGTCCAGGTCGATCTCGCGGTGCGGCTGGAGCAGGATGGTGAGGTCGGCGGCCTCGGCGGCGGCGAGATAGTCGACGGCACGCTCGACGGGCACACCGTCGACGCGCCAGTCCTCGACCCGCGGGTCGAAGTAGACGAGTTCGGCACCGCGCGCGAGCAGGTTCTCCGCGACGGGTGTCGCCGGGCTCTCGCGCTGGTCGGAGATGTCCGGCTTGTAGGTCACGCCGAGCAGCAGGACACGCGAGCCGCGCACGGCTTTGCCCTGGTTGTTGAGCAGATCGGCCGCCCGGTTGACGACATGCACGGGCATCCGCTGGTTGATCTCCTGCGCCAGTTCCACGAACCGGAACGGGATGCCCAGCGAACGGACCTTGTACGACAGGTAGTTGGGGTCGATCGGTATGCAGTGCCCGCCGACGCCGGGGCCGGGGTAGAAGGGCGCGAACCCGAACGGCTTCGTGGACGCGCACCGGATCGCGTCCCACAGGTCGACACCGATCTCACGGCAGAACATCGACATCTCGTTGACGAGAGCGATGTTGACGTGCCGGTAGGTGTTCTCCAGCAGCTTGGCCATCTCGGCCTCGCGGGTGCCCTTGGCCTCGACGACCCGGTGCACGAAACGCTCGTAGAGGGCGCGGGCGGCCTTGGTGCAGTCGGCCGTGCTGCCGCCGACGACCTTGGGCGTGTTCTCCAGCCCGAAGGAGGCGTTGCCCGGGTCGATGCGCTCCGGGGAGAAGGCGAGGTGGAAGTCGACGCCGACGCGCAGCCCGCCGGCCTCCAGACGGGGCCTGACGACCTCGTCGGTGGTCCCCGGGTACGTCGTCGACTCCAGCACCACGAGCGTGCCGGCCCGGAGATGGGCGGCGATGTCGTCCACGGCGGCGTGCACCGCGCCGAGGTCCGGAGCACCGTGGTCGGTGAGGGGCGTCGGCACACACACCACGACCGCGGCGGCATCGGCGACGACCCCGGCCCGGTCGGTGGCCTCGAAGCCCCGCTCCAGCATGCCGCGCACATCGGAGTCGGTGATGTCGTCCACGTGCGAGCGGCCGGCGTTCAGCCCGTCGACCACCCGTCGGCTGCGGTCGAGACCGACCACCTTCAGGCCCGCGGCGGCCGCGGACCTGGCCAACGGCAGTCCCACGTAGCCCAGTCCGACAACGACGAGATCCACCGTGGAGGATCTGCTCACGACATAATTCCCCAACCCCGTTGCCGCAGCCCCGGCCTGACGCAGCGACAACCGGCCCCCCAGCAAATCGAACAGTGCGAGGAGGTTAACAAGACCTTCACCCTTTGACCATGTTCACCCGAGGTGCATCTCGTCACGCACACATCCGTACAACTCTTGGCCGACTTGGTGGCTCTGGAGCGACGAGAGCCTCGGAAGGAACGGGGTGTCAGATCTCCCGCCATGCCTCCAGCGCGAGCCCCGGTTCGTCCTTGCGGCGGGTGACCAGCAGCTTCCCGGTCGACGGGGAGAGGGAGACCGCGACGACCTCGTCGTGCTCGTCGAGCGCCAGCGACACCGTGGCGTCGGCGGGCAGTGGGGGGCCGGACTCGGTCCACCAGGCCCCGGCGGACTCCAGTTCGGTCGGGTAGGCGGCGAAGGCGACCCGGCCACTCGATGACCGCTGGGCGAGCACGGTGCAGTCGTGCCCCTCGATCTCACAGCGCACGGCGGACACGGGGCCCGGCCCGGCGGAGGCGATGAGCGTCACCGGCTTCTCCCCCGGGCGCCAGGCGCACAGGTCGCCGGAGATGTCCGTGAAGAAGAGGGTGGTGTGCTCGGCGGACGTCGCGAGCGCGCGCAGGGTCCCCGGACGAACGGGCATGTCGACCCCCTCCCCCCGCACCGGCGTCCGGCCCGGCTCCTCCTGCCGCCAGTGCAGAATCCCGCCGGCCGCGGCGGCATACACCTCGACCAGCCCCGACTCCCCCGTCACGGCGGCCAACTCCCCCTCCACGTCATGCCCCTCGAGGTTCTGCCAGGGCCCCCAGCCGCCCTTCTCCTTCTGGTTGCGCAGGCTCACTCCGCCGCCCTTGTTACGGACGAAGACATAGCCACGCCCCTGGGCGTCGACGGCGACGGCCGGCTCGCCCGTCCGGTCGCCCTTCTTGTCGGGGTGCCCGATCGGGATCCAGTCCAGGGGCGCGAGCCGGGGCCGGAAGTGGGTGGAGTGCACGAGCCCCGACTCGCCCGGCACGGTGGGCCGCCAGGCGGCCAGATGGGCGTAGCCGTCGACACCCTGGCCGACCGCGAGCCCCGGGTGCAGCTTCTGGGTGCCGCCGACGGTTCGGGGGGCGTCCCAGGAGCCGGCGGGGCCGCGTTCCGCACGGCACAGGACGGCGTCGCCGGAGGGGAGGTAGACGGTGAGGCGGCCGTCGCGGCCGCGGATGAGCCAGTCGCCGTTCACCGGTTCACCTTACGCGGGCGGGGTGGCCGGCCGCCGCGCCCGCCCCCTGCCTGGCCGGGATCCGCCGTGCGACCCTGACCACATGAACAGCAACGCTCCCCTGCTTGTCGTCGTCGACGCCGCGAATGTCGTCGGGTCGGTGCCGGACGGTTGGTGGCGGGACCGGAAGGGCGCGGCGGAGCGGTTGCGGGACCGGTTGGCGTCGGACGGGGTGCCGGGGGTGGACGGGCCGGTGGAGGTCGTGCTCGTGGTGGAGGGGGCGGCGCGGGGGGTGGAGTCCGTGGCCGGGGTGCGGGTGGAGTCGGCGGCGGGCAGTGGGGACGACCACATCGTGGACGTGGTCGCGGGGGCGGGTGCACGTCCGGTGCTGGTGGTCACGGCGGACCGGGAGCTGCGCCGGCGGGTCGGGGAGTTGGGGGCGGAGGTGGCGGGGCCGCGGTCGGTACGGCCGTAGTGCCCCGGCAGGCAACGTTTGCCCGTCAAGGAGCGGCGTCCGGTGCGTGCTCTGGGGGTACCCCCTGCTCGAAGCAGCTTGGGGGAGTGCCGGCCGGAAGCCCTCGTACTGGATGTACCCGGGCTTTCGGCCGGTGCGGCGAGAGGGCGTGCCGGGCGTCGCGACGGGGCGAACGTTGCCTGCCGGGGCACTAGTGAGGGCCGCTTCTGCTGGCGCGGGGTGGGCCCGCGACTCGGCGCTGCGGGGTGCCGCCGGCGGCTGCTGGGGCGGGGTGGACCCGCAGCCCGGCGGAACGGTGTGCCGCTGCGCCCCCCCTCCCCCAAGCTCTCGGCTTCGCTCGAGCAGGGGAACCCCCATCGTCCTTAGCGGCGCGACTGCCCGCAGCTAGGCGGACCCGCGCGCGCACGGAAGGGGACGTGTCGGGGGGTCCGCCCGCAGCGGCTGGCGTCAACGGACGGTCAGTCGGTATCCGACCCCATCGCGCCGTTCCGAGGACGGACACCCCCCGGCGCGGCCCCGCCCCACCACCACCGCGAAGGCGCTACGCACATCCCCACCGCACCCGCGCAGGCCGCCGCAGGCACCCCGCCCCACCGCCGGAGGCACACGGCGCGCAGGCCGGCTAGAGCGTGTCCTCGACCTTCGTTTCCTCGCCCTTCGCGAGGCGGCTGTGCGTGCGGCCGTAGAGGAAGTACACGAAGAACCCGGCGGCCATCCAGATGGCGAACCGCACCCACGTCTCGGCGGGCAGGTTGATCATCAGCCACAGCGAGGCGCACACCGACAGGATCGGGATGACCGGCACCCACGGGGTGCGGAAGGCCCGGTGCAGGTCGGGGCGGGTCCTGCGGAGGACGAGCACACCGATGGCGACCACGACGAAGGCGAACAGCGTGCCGATGTTCACCAGGGCGGCGAGCTCCGTCAGCGGAGTGAAGCCGGCCAGGATCGCGATGACCACGCCGAGCAGGATGGTCGGCCGGTGCGGGGTCTTGAACCGCGGGTGGACGCGGGAGAAGAACCGCGGCAGCAGCCCGTCACGGCTCATCGCGAAGAACACCCGGGTCTGCCCGAGCAGCAGGATCATGCACACCGTCGTCAGACCGACCGCGGCGCCGAAGCTGATGAAACCCGCGTACCAGGGATGCCCGGTGGCCTTGAACGCGTCGGCGAGCGGCGCGTCGACGGACAGGCGGCTGTAGTGCTGCATGCCGGTCACGACGATCGACACGGCGACGTACAGGGCCGTGCAGATGAAGAGTGAGCCGAGAATGCCGCGCGGCATGTCGCGCTGCGGGTTGCGGGTCTCCTCCGCCGCCGTGGCCACGACGTCGAAGCCGATGAACGCGAAGAACACGACGGAGGCGGCGGTGAAGATGCCCATCACACCGAAGTTGGAGGGCGCCCAGCCGAACATGAGCTGGATCAGCGGGGAGTCGAGACTCGACCCGGCCTCCACCGGCTTCTCCTTCGGGATGAACGGGTCGTAGTTCTCGCCCTTGATGAGGAACGCGCCCGCGATGATCACGACGAGGACGACCGTCACCTTGATGGCGACGACGATCGACGTGATCCGCGCGGACAGCTTCATGCCGAGTACGAGGATGCCGGTGAGGACGAGGACGAGCGCGGCGGCGAGGAGGTCGAAGCCGAAGACGTCGGAGCCCTCTCTGCTGCCCAGGGCCGCGGGCATCTCCCAGCCCGCGTTGTCCATGAGCGACTGGATGTAGCCGGACCAGCCGACGGCCACCACCGCCGTACCGAGTGCGAACTCCAGAACCAGGTCCCAGCCGATGATCCAGGCGGACAGTTCACCGAGGGAGGCGTACGAGAACGTGTAGGCGGACCCGGCGACCGGGACCGTGGACGCGAACTCGGCGTAACAGAGAGCGGCCAGGGCGCAGGCGACGCCGGCCGCGACGAACGCCAGAGCCGTCGCGGGCCCGGCGTTGTTCTTCGCGACCGTTCCGGTGAGGACGAAGATGCCGGTGCCGATGATCACGCCGACGCCGAAGACGGTCAGATCCAGCGCGGACAAGGATTTCTTGAGCGCGTGCTCTGGCTCCTCGGTGTCGAGGATGGACTGCTCGACCTTCTTCGTCCGGAAGAGGGTACTGCTCACGGGGTACCTCCCACGCTTGTCGTCCTCGACATGATCGAGAGGGGGCACCATCCGTATGCCCCGGCACGGACGGATTCACGCCAATGGGCCGGTTCCACCACCCTTCACGGTGGTGAGACCGGCCCATTCAGCGGTGTCAGTCGCGCGCGGGTTCCACGGAGTCGACGGCGTCGGCCGCGGAGCGCTCGTACCGGCCGTCCAGCTTGGCGACCAGCCCGGTCACCTGCCGGGCGATGTCCGGCGCCGTGAGGCCGATTTCGGCCATGACCTCGGCGCGCGAGGCGTGGTCGAGGAAGCGCGGCGGGATGCCGAAGTCGCGCAGCGGCACGTCGACGCCCGCGTCACGCAGCGCCTGCGCGATCGCCGAACCGACACCACCGACCCGGCTGTTGTCCTCGACGGTGACGACCACGCGGTGCCGCTCGGCGAGCGGGGCCATGGCCTCGTCGACGGGTTTGACCCAGCGCGGGTCGACGACGGTGGTGGAGATGCCCTGCTTGTCGAGCAGGCCGGCGATCTCCAGGCACATCGGCGCGAGGGCACCGACGGAGACCAGCAGCACATCGGGCCGGTCGGTGCCGGGCTCGCGCAGCACGTCCATGCCGCCGACCCGGCCCACGGCGGGAACGGCGGGACCGACGGCGCCCTTGGAGAAGCGGACCACGGTCGGCGCGTCGTCGACCGCGACGGCCTCGCGCAACTGGGCGCGGACCTGGTCGGCGTCACGCGGCGCGGCCAGCCGCAGCCCCGGTACGACCTGGAGGATCGACATGTCCCACATGCCGTTGTGGGACGCCCCGTCGGTGCCGGTGACACCGGCCCGGTCGAGCACGAAGGTCACGCCGCACTTGTGCAGGGCCACGTCCATCAGCACCTGGTCGAAGGCACGGTTGAGGAAGGTGGCGTACACCGCGAACACCGGGTGCACGCCGCCCGTCGCCAGGCCCGCCGCGGACACGGCGCCGTGCTGCTCGGCGATGCCGACGTCGTAGACCCGTTCGGGGAAGCGCTTGGCGAACCTGTCCAGGCCCACCGGCTGGAGCATGGCGGCCGTGATGGCGACGATGTCCTCGCGCTCCTCGCCGAGTTTGACCATCTCCTCGCCGAACACGGACGTCCAGTCGGCGCCGGAGGAGGCGATCGGCAGGCCCGTGTCGGGGTGGATCTTGCCGACGGCGTGGAAGCGGTCGGCCTCGTCCTGGAGGGCGGGCTGGTAGCCGCGGCCCTTCTCGGTGAGGCAGTGCACGATGACCGGCCCGCCGAACCGCTTGGCCCGCGCGAGCGCGGACTCCAGGGCCTCCAGGTCGTGCCCGTCGATCGGGCCGACGTACTTCAGGCCGAGGTCCTCGAACATGCCCTGCGGGGCGATGAAGTCCTTCAGGCCCTTCTTGGCGCCGTGCAGGGTGTCGTAGAGCGGCCGCCCGACGACGGGGGTGCGCTCCAGCACCTCCTTGGTGCGGGCGAGGAACCGCTCATAGCCGTCCGTCGTCCGCAGCGTCGCGAGGTGGTTGGCGAGACCGCCGATCGTCGGCGCGTAGGACCGCTCGTTGTCGTTGACGACGATGACGAGGGGCCGGTCCTTGGCGTCGGCGATGTTGTTCAGCGCCTCCCAGGCCATGCCGCCGGTCAGCGCGCCGTCACCGATCACGGCGACGACGTGACTGTCGCGCTGGAGCAGCTCGTTGGCCTTGGCGATGCCGTCGGCCCAGCCGAGGACGGTCGAGGCGTGCGAGTTCTCGATGATGTCGTGCTCGGACTCGGCCTGCGAGGGGTAGCCGGACAGGCCGCCCTTCATCTTCAGCTTCGAGAAGTCCTGACGGCCGGTGAGCAGCTTGTGCACGTAGGACTGGTGTCCGGTGTCCCAGAGCACCTTGTCCTTGGGCGATTCGAAGACCCGGTGCAGGGCGATGGTGAGCTCCACCACGCCGAGGTTGGGGCCGAGGTGACCGCCGGTCTTGGAGACCGCTTCGACAAGGAAGGTCCGGATCTCCTCCGCCAGCTGGTTCAGCTCCTCCAGGCTGAGCCGGTCCAGATCGCGCGGTCCCCTGATACGGGTCAGCAGCGGCACCCGTGCCTCCTTGCAGTAGAGCTGTTGCCGGGCTTGTCGAGTCTAATGTTCCGCCTTCGCGGGCGGCGCCGTGGCCATGCGTCGTACGTCACGCGTTCGGCTGTACCCAAGTTGTGCCACACCTACGACATGACTGTGCCCGGCACCTCGCGGTGCCGGGCACAGCGGTGTTCTTCGGCGCTACGCGCGCCCTGCGGTCTTCTGCGTCTTGCGCGTCACCGCGTCGATCACCACCGTGGCCAACAGCACACCACCCGTGATCATGTACTGCACCGGAGAAGCGATGCCCTCCAGGGCGAGCCCGTACTGGATCGACACGATCACCAGCACACCGAGCAGCGCGTTCCACGTCCGCCCACGCCCGCCGAACAGCGACGTACCGCCGATCACCGCGGCGGCGATCGCGTTCATCAGCAGGTCACCGCCACCGGCACCCTGGTTGGCCGCGGCGATCTTCGACGCGATGAACAGGCCACCGACCGCCGCGAACGTCCCGGAGATCGCGAAGACCGAGATCCGGACCATCTCCACGTTGATACCGGCCCGGCGCGACGCCTCGACGCTGCCGCCGAGCGCGAACACCTTCCGCCCGTACGCCGTGCGCCGCAGCACGAAGTCCGTGACGAGCAGCACCACGATGAAGATCACCACGGCCAGCGGCAGGCCCTTGTACTGGTTGAAGACGATGGCGACCGCGAACGCGACGACCGCCAGCAGTACCGTCCGCACGATGGTCTCGCTCAGCGGCCGCGACGGCACCCCCGCGGCCTCCCGGCGCCGGTTGCCGAAGAAGGAGCTGAGGAAGTACCCGGCGGTCACCACCGCGGCCAGCCCGTAGGCGGCGGCCACGTCCGAGAAGTAGTAGCTGGTCAACTGGGCCACGACGCCGTCCGGGTCGAGGTTGATCGTGCCGTTGTCGCCCAGGATCTGGAGCATGAAGCCGTTCCAGAACAGCAGTCCGGCCAGGGTGACGGCGAACGCGGGGACGCCGATCTTCGCGAAGAAGAAGCCGTGCAGCGCGCCGGCGACCGTGCCGGTGACGATGGCCAGCAGGAAGGCGAGCCACTCGTTCATGCCGTTGGTGACGTTCAGCACGGCGAAGCTCGCACCCGCGACACCGCTGACCGAGCCGACCGACAGGTCGATCTCGCCCAGCAGCAGCACGAACACGATGCCGACGGCGATCATGCCCGTGCCGACCATGGCGACGGACATGTCGGACAGGTTGCCCGCGGTGAGGAAGTTGGAGTTCAGACTCGTGAAGATCAGCCAGATGACCGCCAGGCCGACGACGACCGGGAGGGAGCCCAGGTCGCCGGACTTCATCTTGCGCTTGAACTCGGTGACGTAGCCGGCGAGGCCCTGCTCGCGCACCAGCAGCCGGGGGTCGACGACCGTGACGGCGGCCTTGGCCGCCTCGGGGTTCTCCACGACGTGGTCTTCGGGGGCTCCCGTGGCCGCGGAGGTCTTGTCGATGCTCACTTGGAAACCTCCCCGTTCGTGCGCGCCGCACGGCGGGTCACGGCGTTGTCGGTGGCGCCGGTGATGGCGGAGATGATCTCTTCCTGCGAGGTCGACTTGACCTCGAAGATGCCGTTGTTGCGCCCGAGGCGCAGTACGGCGACCTTGTCCGCGACGGCCTTGACGTCAGCCATGTTGTGGCTGATGAGGATCACGGCGTGGCCGCGCTCACGCAGCCGCTCGACCAGGTCGAGGACCTGCGCGGTCTGCTCGACGCCGAGGGCCGCGGTGGGCTCGTCGAGGATGACCAGCTTGGGCTCGCCGAGCATGGACCTGGCGATGGCCACGGTCTGGCGCTGGCCGCCCGACAGCGAGGCGATCGGGATGCGGACGCTCGGGATACGGATCGACAGTGTGTCGAGGAGCTCGCGGGAGCGGCGCTCCATCTCCACCTCGTCCAGGACACCGCGCTTGCGGATCTCCCGGCCCAGGTAGAGGTTGCCGACGACGTCGATGTTGTCGCACAGCGCGAGGTCCTGGTAGACGGTCGCGATGCCGAGGTTCTGGGCGTCGTGCGGTTTGTTGATCTGGACGGACCTGCCGTCCCATTCGATGACGCCCTCATCGATGGGGTGCACGCCGGCGATCGTCTTGACCAGCGTGGACTTTCCGGCGCCGTTGTCGCCGACCAGGGCGACCACCTCACCGGCGTGGACCTCAAGCTCTACGTCGGTGAGCGCCTGTACGGCACCGAACCGCTTGGAGACCCCGCGCAACGCCAGCACGGGCGTAGCGGACACGTGAACCATCTCCTTCGCCGCCTGACCCGGCGGGAGGTTGTGCAGAAGTGTGGGAGGAGTGATCACTCCGGCGCCCCGCAGAGCTTGCGGGGCTGGTGTGGCGGGACGCCGGAGGAACTCTGGGCAGCCGGTCCCGTACGGGATCGACGGGAGTCACGGGAGTCCGGACCCGGACTCCCGTTTCCCCCAGGGGACCTGACGGCTGCTTATGGGAGACCGATCGCCTACTTGAGGCCGATCTTGTCGCAGGCGGCCTTGTACTTGCCGGAGCAGATCTCGCTCACGGTGTAGATGCCGTCCTTGATGACGGTGTCCTTGATGTTGTCCTTGGTCAGCGAGACGACCGGGACCAGGACGGAGGGGATGGCCTTGGTGGTCGGGCTGTCGACCTTGTCCTTGGCGATCGAGTCGAGCGACTTGCCCTGGGCGAGGGCGACGGCCATCTCGGCCGCGACGTTCGCCTCCTGCGGGTAGGGCTTGTAGACGCTCATGTACTGCTCACCGGTGACGATGCGCTGCACGCCCGCGAGTTCGGCGTCCTGGCCGGTGACGGGGATGTCGGCGATGCCGGCTGCCTTCAGGGCCGTGATGATGCCGCCCGCCATGCCGTCGTTGGCGGAGTAGACGCCGACGATCTTGTCCTTGCCGAGGGCGGAGATGGCGCCCTCCATGTTGGAGTTGGCGTTCTCCGGCTTCCACTCCCTGGTGTCGTACTCGCGGCCGATCTTCACCTTGCCGTCGAGGACGGAGTGCGCGCCCTTCTTGAACTGGGCGGCGTTCGGGTCGGTGGAGGAGCCGTTCATCATGACGATCTGGCCGTCCTTGGCCTTGTCGCCCAGGGCCTTCAGCAGGGCCTCGCCCTGGGTCTTGCCGACGGTCTCGTTGTCGAACGAGGTGTAGGCGTCGATCGGGCCCTCGGCCAGGCGGTCGTAGGCGACGACGGGGATGTTCGCGTCCTTGGCCTTCTTCACCGAGCCGGCGATGGCCTTGGAGTCCACCGCGTCCACGATCAGCACGTCGACCTTGTTGGTAACCATCGTGTCGACCTGCTGGTTCTGGGTGCTGGCGTCCTGCTTGGCGTTGGCGTAGACGACCTCGCCCTTGCCGTTGGTGAGTTCCTTGACCTTCTTCTCGATGAGCACCCGGTCGAACTTCTCGTAGCGCGCGGTCGCGTTCTCCGGAAGGAGCAGGCCGACCTTGATGTCGTCGCCCTTCTTCGCGGACCCGGTGGAGTCGGCGTTGCCGCCGGACTCCTTGGCGCTGCCACAGGCAGCAAGCGAAACAGCCATCGCACCGGCGGCAATCGCAACAGCGGCGCGACGCATACGCGTGTTCACTTCAGAAACCTCCCTGACGAGGCCGCGACATTGCGGCCGAGGTGGCTGGAAGTCAACTCGGCCACACGTGCGACGTCAAGAAGTAAATCCTTAACGAGATGGCAACGGTGCCATCCGTTCTCTAAGTGAAGGCAGGGGTCGCCGCCGGCAGCGCCCCTACGGCAGTGCCGTCCAAAAGTGTTGAATCGCCCATCTCGCTGAGGGCCAGCGCGAGCGCTCCGAGCACCTCCGCACGGCCGCCGAGTGCCCCGGGGAGAACGGAAAGCTGGCGTGCCGCGCTGGGAATGGCGTAGCGGCCGACGGACTCCCGGATCGGCCCGAGCACCAGCTCACCGGCCTCGGCGAGATCACCGCCGAGGACCACACGGCTCGGGTTGAGCAGGTTGCAGAGATTGGCGACTCCACTGCCGATGTGGCGGCCGACGTCGGCGATCACCCGACGGCAGCCCGGGTCTCCGTCCCGTGCGAGCCGTACGACGCCCTCCATGGTCAGGTCGGTGCCGTGGCTGGACTGGAGGAGCGGGAGCACGTAGCGCGCGGCCGCGAAGGTCTCCAGGCAGCCGCGGTTTCCGCAGCGGCAGACGGGGCCGGATTCGTCGAGTGTAATATGTCCGATTTCTCCGGCGGTACCGCCCGGGCCGCGGTAGATCTTGCCGTTGATCACCAAGCCCGCGCCGACACCGCTGGCGACCTTGATGTACGCCAGGTCGCGCACGCCGCGGCCGCTGCCCCAGACCATTTCGCCGAGGGCGCCGAGGTTGGCGTCGTTGTCCACGTGCACGGGTACGCCGAGGCGGCCGTGGAGCTCCTCGGCGGGCTTGGTCCCCGTCCAGCCGGGCAGGATCGCGGTCGAGCCGAGGGTGCCGGACTCCACGTCGATCGGGCCGGGCACGCCGAGGCCGACACCGGCGATCTTGGTCCGGTCGACGCCCGTGGCCTCGATCAAGCGGCTGACCAGCTGTTCCGCCCGGTCGAAGCCCTGGGTCGACGAGGCGTCGACGTCGAGGGGCTCGGACTCCTCGGCCAGGACCTGGTGGGCGAGGTTGCCGATGGCGACGCGGAGGTGGGTGTGGCCGAAGTCGACCCCTATGACGATGCCGGCGTCCCCGCTGAGGGACACGCTGCGGGCCCTGCGGCCGCCCGCCGAGGTGGGTGTGACCTCGACCGTGCCGCCTTCCTTCAACTCCCGGACGATGTTGGACACCGTCGCGGCGGACAGGCCCGTCGTCCGCGCGATCTCGGCCTGGGTGAGGGAGCCCGCCAGGCGCACGGCTCGTACGACCCGCTCCAGGTTGGCTCGGTGCAGCGACGACTGCGACCCCGGAGTCTCCACGACGACCTCCTGCGCGCGGGGCCGCTTCGATGAGACCCCGTCCATGTCCAACTAGTGAACTCTAAGCTGAGCCGTTCGGGTTGCCTCCCGTCAAGAGGTTGAACCGATTCGAGGTGTGTGCATGTGGTTGCGGAGGGCTACGCATGCCTCCGGCGGTTGGGCGGGGTGCCTGCGGCGGCCTGTGCGGGTTTGGGGGGTTTGCCTGCGGCAGCCTGTGCGGATTTGGGGGGCCCGCTTGCGCCTGCGCGGCGGTGGTGGGTCGGGGCCGCGCCGGGGGGTGTCCGTCCTCGGAACGGCGCGATGGGCTCGCGAACCGACTCACTGTCCGTTGACGCGCCAACCGCTGCGGGCGGAGACCTCCCGACACGGCCCTTTCTCGCCGCGCGTGGGTGCGGGCGCGGCGTGGCTTGGCCGCTGCGGACCACCGGTCCCACTCAGCTGCGGGCAATCGTGCCGCTAAGGGCGATGGGGGTCCCCCTGCTCGAGCGAAGCCGAGAGCTTGGGGGAGGGTGGGCGCGGCGGCACCCCGCAACGCCGTGCTGCGAAACCCTCCGGCTCAGCTGCCGCAGGCCGTCGCTACTTCAGCGCACCCGCCGTCAGCCCCTGCACCACCTGTCGCTGGAAGATGATGTACGCCGCCAGGACGGGGAGCATGGCCATCACCAGGCCCGCGAAGAGGCCCGACCAGTCGCCCTTGTAGCCCTGGCTGACCGCCAGCTGGACGAGGCCCTGGGTGAGGACGCGCTTGTCCGGGTCGGTGTTCAGGACCGTGGGCAGCATGTACTGGTTCCACTGGCCCAGGAAGTTGAAGATGCCGACGCTGACCAGGCCCGGCTTGGCCATGGGGAGCATGATCTGGAAGAACGTACGGCTGTGCGAGGCGCCGTCGACGAAGGCCGCCTCCGCCACCGATGTCGGCAGCGTACGGAAGAACGCCGTCAGGAAGAACACCGTGAAGGGGAGGGAGTAGGCGATGTAGACGAGGATCAGCCCGTGGATGGTGTTCAGCAGGCCCATGTTGTTCACGACGTAGAACAGCGGGACCAGCGCCAGCATGATCGGGAAGCTCATGCCGCCGATGAACAGGTAGTAGATGAAGCGGTTGCCCGGGAAGTCGAAACGGGCCAGGACGTACGCCGCCATCGAGCCGAGGACCAGCGTGCCGATGAGCGAACCCCCCACCACCAGGACGGTGTTGAGGAAGTAGTCGCTCATGTTGGCCTCGGTCCACGCCCGCGACCAGTTGTCGAAGTGCAGCGTGTCCGGCAGCGACCAGGGCGAGCCGAAGATGGACCGGTCGTCCTTGAAGGACGTCATCACCGCCCACAGCAGCGGCATGACCACCATGAACGCCCAGATGACGAGGATGCCGTGGGAGAAGGCGTTGAGGACCGTGCCCTCCTTCCTCTCCTTCGGGGGCGGGCCGGGCGGGGTGTCGGCCTTGGTGACGGGCGCGCCGGACTCGGCGGGCACGGGCGCGGGGGTCTCCGTCGTCTTCATCAGTACTCCAGCCGCTCGCGGCGGCCCAGCCGCATCACCACGGCGGCGAAGGCCAGCGTGACGACGAGCAGGGCGACACCGATGGTGGTGGCGTAGGCGGCCTGCCCGTCACGGAACGCCTTCTGGTACACGTACAGGACCATGACGGTGGTCGAGTAGTCGGGACCGCCCGGCCCGGTCGTCATGATCTGCACGACCGCGAACGACTCGGCGCCCAGGGCGAGGATGCCCATGTAGACCCATCCCGACTGCACGGTGTCCCAGAGCAGGGGAAGGGTGACGCGGAAGAACGTCGTGGCCCGCCCCGCCCCGTCCAGCAGCGCGGCCTCGTACATCTCCGCCGGGATGGAGGCCATCCCGGCGGAGAAGAGAACCACGAAGAAGCCGACCGTGGACCAGACGAGCACCGCCATCACGGCCCACAGCGCCAGGTCGGGGTCGCCGAGCCACAGGGGCTGGACGTCGTCGAGGCCGATGCCGCGCAGGACCGAGTTGATCGCGCCGCTGTCCGGGTTGTACGCGAACGCGAACAGCAGCGCGACGATGGCGATGGACAGCACCTGCGGGAAGAAGTAGACGATCTTGTAGAAGGAGGAGCCCCGGACGCCGGAAACGACCGGGCCGTTCTTCCTCTTTCTGCCGCCGACATTGATCATGAAGGCGAAGAACAGCGCCAGGCTGATCGTGACGACCGGCAGCAGGAGCGCGAACAGCAGGCTGTGCTGCAACGACTTCCAGAAGATCTCGTCGTCGAGCATCCGGCTGTAGTTGTCGAAACCGACCATCTTGAATTCGGGACTCAGGCCGGTCCAGTCCGTGAACGAGTAGTAAATGGACTGGATGAACGGCCAGATCACGAAGAGCGCGTACAGTCCCAGGGGCAGCGCGAGGAAGCCCACGATGAACCGGTACTTGCCGTGTTGCATCGCCACTCCGGTGCCGTTGCGGAAATTGAGTTTCCGGTGCCGTTACTGGTGCTTGTAGTGCTTGATCGAATCGTCCTTGGCGACCTCGTCGGCGTAGCCCTGGATCTTCTTGATGGCCTCGGCCGGAGTGAGGCGGCCGGCCATCATCTCGCCCAGTCCGGAGACGCCGATCTTTTCCTTCTGCAACTGCACGTACCAGTCCTGGAGGCGGGGATTCACCACGTTCTCGCCCGCCTTGTCCAGCGCCGCGACACCCGATTTCAGACCGGGGGTGAGGGCGATGCCGTCGGTGCCGCCGTTGTACGCGGTCAGCGACTTCACCTTGCCGGTGAAGTTCTTCGAGGACGCCTCACTGAGCATGATGCGCAGTTGTTCCATGCCGCCCTCGGCGTTCCTCGCCTTGGACGGGACGATGAAGGGCTCGCCGCCCGAGGCCCAGATGGTGCCGAAGGGCAGCTTGTCGGAGGAGTCGAGTCCAGTGGGCGCGGAGACGGCCAGGTCGAAGTCCTTCGGGATGACGTTGGCCGACTCGTTCTCCACCCAGGAGCCGTTCGGGATGAACAGTGCCTTGCCCTGGGCCCAGGCGGTCTGCGACTGGATGTGGTCCAGGCCCGGGGTGCCCTTGAGGATGTAACCCTTCTTGTAGAGCTCGTAGTACGCGTCGAAGCAGGCCTTGACGGCCGGATGCTTCCAGGCGTTCGGCTCCAGGTTGTCGATGGCGTCGAGGACCTCGCGGCCGCCGACCTTGCCGATCATCGGATAGAGCGAGAAGGGGAGGTAATACGGGTACTTGCCCGCGTATGTCCAGCCCGCCATGCCCTTCCTCTTGGCCTTCTCGCAGACCGCGAGCATCTGGTCCCAGGTCTCGGGATACTGCTCGTCGAGCGAGGCCAGGGCCTTCTGCGAGTACCAGACGCCGTAGACCGTGTAGGCGTAGTAGAGGATCCAGACCTTCTCGCCGTCGAACTGGCCCATCTCGACGATGCCGGGGCGCAGCGTGTCGCGGACCTTCTTGCCGGGGTCGTCGTAGGAGGGCGCGTCCAGCAGCGGGGTGAGGTCGGTGAGCTGGTCCTTGCCCACCAGGACACCCATGTCCATCTGCTCGGCGCCGGAGTTGTCGATGAGGTCCGGCGGGGTGCCCTGGTTGAAGCGGGGCTGGAGGGTGGACTGGATCTTCTGGGTGGCGGAGAACTTCACCTTCGCCTTGGGGAAGTTCTTCTCGTAGATCTTCACGGCGTCCTCGGCGTACTCCTTACCGAAACCGCCGTCGAACAGGACGAATTCCATGCCCGCGGTGTCGTTGACGCCGAGCGGGTTCTTCGCGGTCTTCTTGCCGGTCTTGGCCTTGTCCCCGCTTTCATTGCCGCCGCTGCTGGCGCAGGCGGACAGGAAGCTCATCGTGGGAACGGAGATCAGCCCGAGCGCGGCGGACCTTTTGATCAGATCACGGCGGCCGACACCCTCGGTGCCGTGGTTCTCGGCGGAAGTGGATCCCATGCTCAAGTCCTCGCCTTCTCCAGGACTCAGGCGGTGAACCGGATCCTTCCCGGCACCGCGATCGGGTCAAGCTGGGTCGTGCAGGAAAGTGCGGGTGGTGACGTGCGGATCGCGTGAAGCGTGCGACAGGTATAGTCCACTTCCCGTCAGCGGATCAAGATCGAACACAGGGTTGGCCGTGGGTCTTATCCGAGTTGAGACCTCGCGGAAAACCGAGCGCCCCGTCTGTCCCTCGGCGGAAAAATCCCGGTCGTCACCCCCGAATGCCACAACCAACCCCCTTGACGCTCCCCGGCACTTGGCAACCACTGGTCCTTGCGCGTGGAAGTTGACAACGTTGTCCACTGCGCAGGGAGGGTACCCGTAGACGCAGCGGAAAGCTCGGCACAGATGGGGTTCGGCGGTCGTGTCGTCGACCGCCGTCGCTTTGGCCCTGGGCTCCCAGGGCGTGCGGTCGCACTGCCCGAAGCCCCCGAGAAGACCGATCGGAGGTTCGCGTCCTCGTTCGAGGCGGACGACCCGCTTCCGGACTGGCTGAACACCGTCGACACGGCACCGGAGGGCGGCGGGCGCACTCGTACAACAAGGTCTCCGACGTCACCCTCTCGGCCGGGAACGGCCGAGCTTGTGCACTCGCTCCGTTCACACCTCGTCGCGCTCCCGACTGCCCCTCCTACGACAGGACGGTCACGGCTCGCATCCACCCAGCCCTCAGCACATGCCAGGGGGAGAGTGCGGGTGCGGTGACAAACACGCCGAGCGGGCGCGGTCACGCACGTTCACCCCGGCGACGACGTCGGCAGGCCCAGCGAGGCCGCACCGACGACAACAGAAATGGTCCCGGTCGGGCCGGTTGCCCCTCTCGGTGTGCCCGCAACGCTGACAACGCTGCGAGGTATGGTGCGCGTCCACCTCTAGAAGCGGCACCCCAGCCTGCCTGGCTTCGTAGGCGAGGTGCTGCCCGAGCTGGTGGAAGGGCCAGGAGGAGAGGGTGCCCCGCTGGTCGCGGCGAAGCCGTACGGGTCGCAAAGGGCGGTGTCATGGAGTTCGACATGGGTCCGCGGCCGTCGTCCTGGGGCACGGGCCGGCACGCGGCTCCGGTGTCGATCACACAGGACGACAAGGGGCCGGCGCGCCGGGCGGACGTGCTCGATGGTGAGGGCGCCCTGTTCGACTACACGTCGGCGACGGACGCGGCTGTGACGTCCGTGGACCCGCCGGTCTCCGAGCGCGCCAGGGCGGTCCAGTACACGCTGACGTCGTCGTCGGGCCGTGCGAAGGCGCCGAGCGGCTGGACGCTCCAGGCTCGTCCGACGGCACCATCTGGCGGACGCTGGACCGGCGCTCCGGGGAGTCCTTCGCCTGGGACAGGCAGACACGCGCGTTCAGCGTGAGGTCACCGGGTACGTACGAGAAGTACCGCCTGGTCCTCGACGGCGAGGGCATGCTGGCGGAGGTCGAACTGCTCGCCCGAGCAGCCGAGTTGGGGGTCTGATGCCGCTTCCCGTGCCCGTCCTGCCCCAGGGTGTCGACCCGGCCTGGCTCCCGCCCGCCGCCTTCCGGGCGGTCGGCGGCCGGCGGACGGTGATCCGTGGATCGGGTCCCATGGCGGAGACGGTGCACGGGGAAGTGGCGCAGGCCTGCCGGCGGTTCGGGGGCCGGGTCGTACGGGGCGCCGCATCGGACGGCGCATGCGACCTGGTCCTCGGCCTCGGCGACGAGGGCCTCGGTGAAGAGGGCCTCGGTGAAGAGGGCTTCACCTGCGCGCGTGAGGGCGGCACGACGACCGTCACCGCCTCCGGCGGACGGGGGTTGCTGTACGGGCTGTTCCACGTCGTACGGCTCGGGGAGGCGGCGTTCACCGGCGGGTGGACGCGGGAGCCGCATCGCCCCGCCCTCGCCCTGCGCATGCTCGACCACTGGGACAACGTCGCCGTGCACCCGGTCATGGGCCAGGTGGAGCGCGGATACGCGGGCGGCTCGCTGTTCTGGGAGGACGGGCGGGCGCGCGGCGACCTGGAGCGGGTGCGGGCGTACGGCAGGCTGCTCGCGGCGTGCGGGATCAACGCGGTCGCCGTCAACAACGTCAACGTGCACGAGACCGAGGCGCACCTGCTGACCGACCGGATCGCCGAAGTGGCGGCAATCGCCGAGGTGTTGCGGCCCTACGGTGTCCGCACACACCTGTCCGTGTCCTTCGCCGCGCCGGTGATGCTCGGCGGACTCCCCACGGCCGATCCGCTGGACGAGACGGTGCGAGGTTGGTGGGCCACGGCGACACGACGGGTGTACGAGGCGATCCCCGACTTCGGCGGGTACGTGGTGAAGGCCGACTCGGAGGGTCAGCCGGGCCCGTTCGCGTACGGCCGCACTCACGCGGACGGAGCGAACATGCTGGCCGCCGTGCTCGAACCGTACGGCGGCACCGTCCACTGGCGGGCGTTCGTCTACGACCACCGCCAGGACTGGCGGGACCGCACGACGGACCGGGCCCGGGCCGCGTACGACCACTTCGTGCCGCTGGACGGCGAGTTCGCGCCGAACGCCGTGCTCCAGGTGAAGCACGGGCCGATGGACTTCCAGGTGCGTGAGCCGGTCTCGCCGCTGATCGGCGCGATGCCGCGCACCCGGCTGGCGGTGGAGTTGCAGGTCACCCAGGAGTACACCGGACAGCAGCGGCACGTCTGCTGGCTGGGGCCGATGTGGAGCGAGGTGCTGCGCTTCCGGCAAGAACCGGAGTCGTCCGTGGGCGAAAGGGCGCGGGGCGGGCTGGTCGCCGTGTCCAACGCCGGCGACGACCCGTTCTGGACCGGGCACCCCCTCGCCCAGGCCAACCTGTACACCTTCGGACGGCTGGCGTGGCGGCCGGACGCCGAGCCGCGTGAGGTGCTCGACGAGTGGATCGGGCTCACCTTCCCGGAGGCCTCGGAGCGCCTGTCCGACGGGGTGCACGCGGTGCTCGACGGCTCATGGCGGACGTACGAGAAGTACACCGCTCCGCTCGGCGTGGGATGGATGGTGCAGCCGGGCCACCACTACGGGCCGAGCGTCGACGGCTACGAGTACAGCCCGTGGGGCACCTACCACTTCGCCGACCGCGACGGCATCGGCGTCGACCGCAGCGTGGCGAGCGGGACCGGATACGCCGGGCAGTACGCCAAGCCGTGGGCCGGGCTGTACGAGTCGCCGGACACCTGCCCCGACGAGCTGCTGCTGTTCTTCCACCACGTGCCGTACGGGCATCCGCTGAAGAGCGGGAAGACCGTGATCCAGCACATCTACGACACGCACTTCGAGGGTGTGGAGGAGGTCGAGGAGGCCCGGGAGGTGTGGGCCTCCCTGGCCGGGCTGGTGGACCCGGTGCGCCACGCGCGGGTGGCGGAGCGGTACGAGGAGCAGCTCCGCAGCGCCCGCGAGTGGCGCGACCAGATCAACAGTTACTTCTTCCGCAAGTCAGGGGTGCCGGACGAGCGGGGGCGCCTCATTTACTGAAGATCGCCACGCCCAGGGGGTCCAGGACCAGGGGGTCGCCCTGCTCGACCCGTTTGCCGCTGAGCAGGTCGGTGGCGGCGGTGTGAGCCGCCAGACGGGCAGGTTCGGGCGCGTGGTTGAGGAGGAAGAGGAGGGTGGTGCCGTCGGGGGTGACACGGGTGGCGGTCTCCACGGCGGCGTGGTCGGCGTAGGGGCCGAGCAGGTCGTGGCGGGCCAGGATGCGGCGGACGACCTGGTCGACGCCCGGCTGGTCGAGGGCAGTGGCGACGTACCAGCCCTGGCCGTCACCGAAGCGGTTGCGGGTGACAGCGGGGGTGCCGGCGTAGAAGTCGGTGCCGTAGGTGGCGACCGGTTCGGCGCCGCGTGGCAGCACGAGCTCGAAGACGAGCCGTGCCTCGGCCGGCAGTCGGGGATGGGCTGGGTGAACTCGGGTGGGCGGGCGTCCCATTCGTCGACGCGGATGCCCATCAGCGGCGCGAGCGGGCCGGGGACGTCGGTGAGGAAGGCACGGTCGTGCTCGTCGACGCGGCCGGAGAGGAAGCTGGCCAGGACCGTGCCGCCGCGTGCGGCGACTTCTTCGAGGCGGGTGGCGAGGTCGCCCTTGACCATGTGGAGGGCGGGGGCGAGCACCACGTCGTAGGGCGTGAGGTCGGCGGTCTGCGGGATCACGTCCACGTCGGCGCCGGCCTCACGGGCGGCCCGGTAGTAGGCGTGAACCATCTCCGGGTACTTGACCAGCCGGGACGGGCCGTCGGAGATCTCCAGGGCCCACCAGCTGTCCCAGTCGAAGAGGAGGGCGGTGCGGGCCGGGGTGCGGGCGCCGAGGGTCCCTTCACCCAGGGACTCCAACTCCCGCCCCAGTTCGGCAACTTCGCGGAACATCCTGGTGTCGTCACGGCCCGCGTGGCCGATGACCGCCCCGTGGTACTTCTCGCAGGCGCCCCGTGAGGCGCGCATCTGGAAGTAGAGGGCCGCGTCCGCGCCGTGGGCGATGGCCTGGAAGGTGGCGAGGCGGAGTTCGCCGGGCCGCCGCAGCGGGTTGACGTCACGGCAGGCCGTCGTCGACGGGGTCTGCTCCATGAGCCAGAAGGGGGCGCCGTCCTTCAGGCCGCGCATCAGGTCGTGGGCGAGGGCGGGCCGGGTCGGCGGGGCGTCGAGGGGCGGGTAGTTGTCCCAGGAGGCGAAATCGAGGTGGGGCGCCCAGCGGTGGTAGTCGAGGGGGCGAAAGATGCCCATGAAGTTGGTGGTGACGGGTGTGTCCGGGTCGTGGGCGCGGATCACCTCCTTCTCGGCCAGGAAGCAGCCGAGGAGGGCGTCGGTGGTGAAGCGGAAGTAGTCGAGGGTGATGCCCTGGAAGGCTGTGTGGTCGGGGCCGCGCCAGTGCTCGGTGAGGGCGTTCGGCGGCTCGATCTGGTCCCAGTCGGTGTAGCGGTGCGACCAGAAGGTGGTCCACCAGGAGTCGTTGAGGGCGTCGAGGGTGCCGTGCCGGTCGCGGAGCCACTCGCGGAACGCCTCGGCGCACAGCTCGCAGTAACAGGCGCCGCCGTACTCGTTGTTGATGTGCCAGGCGAGCAGGGCGGGGTGGTCGGCGTACCGTTCGGCGAGGCGGGAGGCCAGCACGGTGGCGTGTTCGCGGTACGCCGGTGAGCTGGGGCAGAAGTTGTGGCGCTGGCCGTAGCGGTGGCGGCGGCCCTCGAAGTCGGTGCGGTTGACCTCGGGGTGCCGCTTGGCGAGCCAGGGCGGGAGGGCGGCGGTGCCGGTAGCCAGGCAGACCTGACGGTGCTCTGCTGCGGCACGGTCCAGGATGCGGTCCAGGACCGTGAAGTCGTAGGTGTCCGGGGCCGGTTGGGTGAGGGACCAGGTGAACACGCCGACGGTCAGGGTGTCGATGCCGGCCCGGGTGAACAGGCGGTGGTCGTCGTCCCAGACGGTCTCGGGCCACTGCTCGGGGCTGTAGTCACCGCCGTACGGGATCTTCGGCGTGCGGGGCGCGGTCATGCCGTGAAGTCCTCCTGGGTCTCGGTGATCACCGTGCGGCTGCCGTGCAGCAGGGACAGCAGCAGCGGAGCGGCCAGAAGGGCGGGCAGGGCCTCGGTCAGCAGGGCGGTCATCGCTGCCGTCAGCACGAGCAGGGAGGCGGCGGCGAGGGTGGCGCGGCCGTGCCGGAACAGGAAGTACCCGGCGAGGCGGGCGGTGTCCCGGGCGCGGAAGGCGAACAGCGAGGTGAGGACGAGGGCGTGCGCGCCCCACAGGAGGGAGCCGGCGCCGATCGCCGCGAGCAGCAGCGCCCACCAGGCGGGCAGGCCGGTGGCGGAGAAGTGGGTCAGGGTGAAGGCGATGACCGTCAGCCAGGCCAGCAGGGGTGCCCACAGCTTCAGCGCCGGTACGGCGTTGAGCCGCCAGCCGCGCAGGTAGGCGCGGGCCGGGTGCAGTTCGGTGAGGTCGCGGCTGCGGTGGTGGAGGGCGTAGAGGGCGGCGGACAGGGCCGGTCCGAGGGGCAGCAGGCACAGGGCCGCGAGGGGGAGGTTGGCGGGGGCGGGGGCGGGGCCGAGCAGGAGCAGTCCGGCCACGCCCGGGGAGGCGGCGAGGAGCAGCAGCGCTTCGACGGTGAGGACGGTGTGGATCAGGGCGGAGGCGCGGGAGAGGGCACCGGTGCCGAAGTCGGAGGTGCGTGCGGTGCTCATGCCGCCTCCCGGCCGGGCAGGCGCCACTCGTCCCACCAGAGCGAGGTCTCGTCGACGACCGGGGTGAGCTCGACGAGGGTGACCTCGTGGCGGCTCAAAGTCACGGGCCGGTCGACTCGGCCGGCGTCACCAGCCAGCCACCCACGCGTGCACACGGGCTCCGCCAAACCCCGAAAGCAGCAGCGCAGGACGCAGCCGACGCCACCGGCGTCACCAACCAGCCACCCACGCGTGCACGCAGGCTCCGCCAAACCCCGAAAGCAGCAGCGCAGGGCGCAGTCGACGCGGCCGGTGTCGGCGCGGTGTCGCCAGGCTCCGGTCAGCCGGTCGATCGGCGCGTCGGGGACGCGGATCACCCGTTCTCCTTCTTGAACCGCTCGTACGCCTTGTTGTGCAGGTCGACGAGCTGCTGCATGTTCTTCGACTTCAGTTCGGCGAGGTAGGCGTTCCATTCGGACAGCGGACGCTTGCCGAGGACGAACTGGAGGGTGTTCTGGATGACGGTGTCCTTGAGCGGGGTGTCCCAGAGGGTCGCCTGTTCCTGCTCGAAGGACTGGAGCGGGTGGGCCGGGTCGATGGGCAGCTGCTCGCGCTGGGTCATGGCGTCCTGGAACCTCTTCTCGTCCGGGCTGAAGGAGGAGGAGACCAGGTCCCAGCTGCCGCCGTAGGTGAAGACGCCGTTGAAGAAGCCGTAGTCCTTCTGGAGGTCCTTCGGGGCGTCCGGGTCGGAGCCCATGAGGGAGATGCCCGGCTTCAGCTCGGGCCGGCCGCCGGACTCGGTGTAGGTGACGCCCTCGACGCCCCACTTGCAGAACTTCTCGCCCTCGTCCGAGTACCAGAGCCAATCGAGGAACTGCATCATCGCGACGAAGCTGTCGCTCTTGAGGGCCTTGCTGGAGACCATGACGCCGTTCTCCAGGCGGGTGCCGCCGAGCACCACCGGGCCGGCCGGTCCGAGGGGCACCGGCACCATCTCGATCTTGGCGCCGTCGACCTGCTTCTGCAGGTTGTAGCGGTAGTTCTGCACCAGCTCCTGGGGGTTGGCGCTGATCGCGTAGGACTTCTGGGCGAGCAGTTTCTGCACGGCCTGGTCGTCGGTCTGGCTGAAGCTCTCGGGGTCCATGAGCTTCTCGGCGACGAGCCTGCGCAGGTATTCGACCATCCGACGGTAGGCGTCCTGGGCGCCGGTGAAGACGAACTTCTGCGCCTTGTGGTCGAAGCTGATGTTGTCGTACGCCCATCCGGCCCGGACGCCGAAGGCCTGGCCGAGGTAGAGGAACAGGGCTCCGCAGGGGAACGGGGTGTTGGTGCTCCAGCGGTCGGAGAAGGGGTACGTGCCGGGGTACTCCTCCTTGAGCGCCTTGAGGACGTCGTACACCTCGTCCCAGGTGGTGGGCAGGCTCAGGCCGTGGCGGTCGAGGACGTCCGTGCGGAAGGAGAGCGAGTAGCCGGACTTGACCTTCTCGTGCAGTCCGGGCAGCAGGTAGTACTTGCCGTCGGACTGGCGGATCGAGTCGAGCTCGGGCTCCAGCTTCCACTTGCGCACCTTCTCGCGGAAGTTGGGCATCAAGTGCACGTAGTCGCTGACCGGGAGGATCGCGCCCGACGAGACGAAGGCGACCTCGGAGGGGTGGTAGGTCTTGGGGATCAGGAAGGGAGCGTCTCCCGCGCCGATGAGGACGCTGCGCTTCTTCTCGTAGTCGGCGAGCGGGACGTCGACCGGTTCGAGGGTCACGCCGGTGCGCTTGGTGAGTTCCTTCCAGAACAGCCAGCCGTCCTTCATGGGGTAGACCGGGTTGTTGTTGTGCAGCACCGAGAAGGACAGCGGCTTGGCCGCCTTGAACCGCTGCCCGGCCCGGTAGTTCTTCATCGCCCCGTTCTGTTTCTTCGACAGGTCCTTCCCGTCCCCGCCGTCGTCTCCGCTGCCACAGCCGGTGAGGGTGGCGAGGCCGATGAAGCCGGCGGCGGCGAGTATCTGGCGCCGCGACAGCTGTCCTGCGTTCTGCACGGAGACTCCTTTGTTCCGTAGGCGAGTTGAGGAGGCGGCGTCAGCCCTTGACCGCGCCGAGCATCACGCCCGAGACGAAGTAGCGCTGGACGAACGGGTACACGCAGAGGATCGGCAGGGCGGTGAGGACGATGGTGACCGACTGGATGTTCGCGCCGACCTGGCTGAGCTGCTCCGTGCCCGCGCCGGCGTTGCCGCCACCGGTGGCGCCCTGGATGAGGTTGCGGAGGTAGACCGTGACCGGCATCAGATCCGTCCGGTCCATGTAGAGGAAGGCGCTGAACCAGGAGTTCCAGAAAGACACCGAGTAGAACAGCACCATCGTCGCGACGACCGCCTTGGACAGCGGCAGCACGATCCTGAGCAGGGTGCCGTACGTGCTGAGGCCGTCGATCTGCGCGGCCTCCTCCAGTTCGGTCGGCAGGTTCTCGAAGAAGGCCTTCATGACCAGGAGGTTGAAGACGCTGATCGCGTTCGGCAGGGCGATCGCCCAGACGCTGTTCTTCAGGCCGAGGCTGGTGACCAGGATGTAGTTCGGGATCAGGCCGCCGGTGAAGAACATCGTGAACACGGCGATCCCGACGAGCACGCCACGGCCCTTGAGGTGCTTCTTCGACAGCACGTAGGCGTAACACGTCGTCAGCACCATGGCCACGGCCGTCGCCACGACGGTGTACAGCACGGTGTTGCCGTAGTTCCGCCAGAACATCGCGTCCTGGAACACGATCTCGTACGTGGTGAGGTTGAACCCCTTGGGCAGCAGGGTCACCTCACCGGCCCGGATCTGCCGCTCCCCGCTGAAGGACCGCGCGAGGATGTTGACGAAGGGGTACAGGGTCACCAGCACGACGAGGGTGAGGACCACCCCGTTGACGCCCTGGAAGACCCGGTAGGAACGACTCGGCTTCACCACAGGCTCGTCCCCACTGTGCGGCGCGAGAGCTGGTTGGCGGACGTGATCAGGATCAGGCCGATGACCGCCTCGAACAGACCGATGGCGGCGGCGTAGCTGAAGCTGTTCGACTCCACACCGGAGCGGTAGACGTACGTCGAGATCACGTCGGCGGTCGGATACGTCAGCGGGTTGTACAGCAGCAGGACCTTCTCGAAGCCGACCGCCATGAACGCGCCGACGTTGAGGATCAGCAGCGTGACCATGGTGGGCCGGATGCCGGGCAGGGTGACGTGCCAGATCTGCTGCCAGCGGTTGGCGCCGTCGATGCGCGCGGCCTCGTACAGGTCCTCGTCGATCGTGGTGAGCGCGGCGAGGTAGAGGATCGTGCCCCAGCCGGCGGTCTGCCAGATCTCCGAGCCGACGTAGATCGTGCGGAACCACTCGGGTTCCTGGATGAAGCGGATCGGTTCGTGGCCGAACCAGCCGAGGACGTGGTTGACGGGGCCGTCACTGGCCAGCATCTGCATCGTGATGCCCGCGACGATCACGATCGACAGGAAGTGCGGAAGGTACGACACCGACTGCACGAACCGCTTCAGGGAGCGCCGGCGCACCTCGTTGAGCAGCAGCGCCAGCACGATCGGGACCGGGAAGCAGAACAGCAGCGTGAGCCCGCCGATCCACAGGGTGTTGCGGAACACCTGCCAGAAGGTGGGGTCGTCGAGGAACATCTGCACATAGCGCAGCCCCACCCACTCCTCGCCGAAGAGCGACCCGCCCGGCTCGAAACGCCGGAAGGCGATGACGTTGCCGATCATCGGCAGATAGCGGAAGACCAGGAAGAACAGCAGGGGCAGGATCGCCAGCGAGTACAACTGCCAGTCGCGGCGCAGCGCCCGCCGCCAGCCGGTCCGGGCGGGGTCCCGCTTGCCGCGTCGGGGTGCGGCTGAGGCCGGAGGCGGATCCTCGGTGCCCGGCGGGGCCGACGTGGTGGACGTGCTCATTGCTCGGGCCTCCCGTGGGCATGGGACGCGGAACCGAAACTTTCGAGCTTCTACCGGTAACTTCGCGGCAACTTAAGGGCAGCAGAAAGCGCTGTCAATGGGTGCAGCGGCAGTCGGCTGAGGCGCGTGTGCCGCGTTGAAAGTGCGTCGAACCTGGGTAGAGCCCAGGGACCTGCCGCCCGTCGTCCGTCGCAAGTTTCTGGATGACCACCGATTCCTGCGAGGTGTCGCCGTGCCCGCTTTCGACCTGCCGCTGACGGAACTGGAGCGCCATCGCCCGGACATCGCGGAGCCCGCCGACTTCGACGCGTTCTGGCTGCGCACGCTGAAGGAGGCCGGCCAGGCGGACCCGCTGGTGTCGGTGCGGCCGGTGGAGACGGGCCTGAGGCTGCCGCTGACCTGGGACGTGACGTTCCGGGGTTTCGCGCGCGACCCGGTACGCGCGTGGTTCAGCAGGCCGGCCGGTATCGGTGAACCCCTGCCCGCCGTCGTCGAGTTCGCCGGGTACGGACGCGGCCGGGGCCTGCCGCACGAGCGCCTGACATGGGTGAACGCCGGGTACGCGCACCTGCTCATGGACAATCGCGGCCAGGGCGACGAGTACGGCTGCGGCGGCCAGACGCCCGACCCGCACGCCACCGCCCCGGGCGGCCCCGGCCCGGCGGTACGCGGCCTGCTCACTCCCGAGGACTACCACTACCGGCGCCTGATCACGGATGCGGTGCGCGCGGTCACGGCGGTGCGGGAACTGCCCGGCGTCGACCCCGCACGGACCGTGGCCGTCGGCAACAGCCAGGGCGGCGGGCTGGCTCTGGCGGTCGCGGGACTCGTCCCCGACCTGGCGGCGCTGCTCGTCACGGCCCCCCTGCTGTGCGGCATCCGCCGCGCGCTCGACCTGACGGACGCGGGGCCGTACGGCGAGATCGCGTCGTACCTCGCCGTCCACCGTGGCGCCGAGCACGATGCCTACCGCACGCTCTCCTACGTCGAGGGCGTCTCCTTCGCCCGTCGCGCGCAGGCTCCGGCTCACTTCGGCGTGGGACTGCGGGACACGGTGTGCCCGCCGAGCGGGGCGTACGCCGCGTTCAACCGCTATGCCGAACTCACCGGCACGGACCCGCGCAAGGAGATCCACGCCTATCCGTTCAACGGGCACGAGGGGGGTGACGCGGTGCAGGTGCGGCGTCAACTGGCTTGGGCGCGGGAGGTGCTGGGCGGCTCGGAGTGATGACCGCACGGGTTTGCGGTCACCGTTCGGGGTTCGCCGCCCTGAGGTCCGGCCGGGACTCCGGGTGTGGGACGCCGGTCCGCCCCAAGGCCCCGCGATGCGGAGTTACTTCCCGTCGGGGTTACCTCCCGATCGGGGACTCCGCGGTGCAGCCGCCGGCGGTCACCAGACCATCGGCACTCTGTTCCTCGATCACCTTGCCCTTGTGGATGATCTTGCACGCGACCTGGGCGCCTTCGGGGTCGGCGGCGACCGGCATGACCGCCGCGGGCATGATGCCGCGCAGCGTGACCGTCTTCTTCCAGGGCAGTTCGGGCTTCGACACCGACTCGACCTTCGGCTCCATGGCCTTGCCACCGCCGCCGTGGAACTCGATCGAGTCGACGTTCTTCCCCGTGACCTCGTAGGTGACTTCGTACGTCTCGTCCACTGCCTTGTCGACCTGGTCGACAGCCTCGGAGCAGGAGCTGAGACCGAGTGCCAGGCCAGCGACGGCTACGGCGACGGCGGTTGCACGGATGGCGCGGTTCAAAGGGATCCCCCCGGATCACGAATGGTCGGATCGGCAGCCAACCGTGCCGGGAAACCAAAGTCAACTTCATTAACGCCGAGGCCAGTTCGCCGGGCGACGGTGAGGCAATGTGCGCCGGCCTGCACGCCCGCCCGTCCTGACCGGCGCTCTTGTGCCGCAGCCGTAGACAACTGCGCCGCTCGGCGCTAACTTCCGCAACAGCGGGGTGGGAGCGCTCCCATCACGGTGGACCGGAACCCGCCCTCGAGTCGCCCCCATCCCGCGCATCCGCGCACACGCATCCACAGGCCCGTACCTCAAGGAACGGACGATGCTGTCATGATCATGCCAAGAAACGCGGGGGGATCCCCCATGCCCCGATCAGCGCTTTCCACCCGGACCAGAGCCCTCTTCCTGGTCCTGCTCTCCCTCCTCGTCACCGTTCCGGCCCTCGGCCTGGTCATGACGGCCGGTGGTGAGGCGGAGGCGCACGGCACCCCCATGAAGCCCGGCAGCCGCACCTTCCTGTGCTGGCAGGACGGTCTGACCGACACCGGTGAGATCAAGCCGGTCAACCCGGCGTGCCGGGCCGCGCAGCAGGTCAGCGGCACCACGCCGTTCTACAACTGGTTCTCGGTGCTCCGCTCGGACGGCGCCGGCCGCACCCGGGGCTTCGTACCGGACGGCGAGCTGTGCAGCGGCGGCAACACCAACTTCACCGGGTTCAACACGCCCAGCAAGGACTGGCCGCTCACCCACCTCACCTCGGGCGCGACGGTCGACTTCTCGTACAACGCCTGGGCGGCGCACCCGGGTTGGTTCTACGTCTACATCACCAAGGACGGCTTCGACCCGACGAAGACGCTCACCTGGAACGACATGGAGGAGCGGCCGTTCCTGAGCGTCGACCACCCGCCGCTGAACGGCTCCCCCGGCACGGTCGAGGCCAACTACTCCTGGACCGGCAAGCTCCCCGAGGGCAAGTCGGGCCGCCACATCATCTACATGGTCTGGCAGCGCTCCGACAGCCAGGAGACCTTCTACTCCTGCTCGGACGTCGTCTTCGACGGCGGCAACGGCGAGGTGACCGGCATCAAGCAGCCGGGCAACCCGTCCGAGCCGGTGCCCGGCACCTGCACGGCCACCCGCAAGACGACCGGCAGCTGGAACGGCGGCTACCAGTCCGAGGTGACCGTCACCAACACCGGCACCGTCCCGATGCTCGGCTGGATGGTCGACTGGACGCTGCCGTCCGGCCAGAGGATCGAGAACCTGTGGAGCGGCAGCGCCACCTACAACGGCCAGTCGGTGATGGTCCACAACGCCGGCTGGAACGGCTCCCTCCAACCGGGCAAGAGCACGACGTTCGGGTACACCGTCTCCGGATCGGGCGGTGACAGTACGACGAGCCTGCCCTGCCGGGTGGGCTGAACCGTCGCTTCGGACGGGCCCGGTGGGCGTCGGTCACCGGGCCCGTTCGTTCCCGGCTTCGATGAGCGGAGAGCCGGTGCCCGGAGAGCCGGGAAGCACCCGCGACAGCCTGGCCGCTCACGCTTCCCCGCGCCTCGTCAGCCACCAGGTCAGCACGCCCGTGGCCACGCCCGCGAGCAGCAGCACGGCCACATGCCACATGGGCAGATGTACCTCAGCCGGGTTCTGGACGTCCGTGTTGACAAGGACAGTGAGGACCAACGGGTAGCCGAGCGTGACGGCCGTGCCGGCGCTGACCGCGGCGGTCAGCCTCGACCCCGAACTCTCCTTGGAGACCAGGGTCAGGACGGTGAACAGCAGTCCGAGACCGACGAGCATGCCACCGCCGAACCACAGCGCGGCGACCCGGCTCGTGAAGCCGTCAGCCCCACCGTCCCCCGAGAAGTGGGTGGCGAGCCGCCCGGGCAGCCGGTCGTAGCTCGCCAGAAACACACCGCCGTAGGCAGCGGTGGCGATGCCGAACGGAGCGGCGGTCAGGGCGCCCCTGCGGATGACGGACATACGGCTCTCCCACCTCGTGTCGTTGTTCTCATTGAATTGGTGCCCGGCGCGCTCCGTGAGGAGTGGACCGGACATTCCCTAGCGGCCCGCCGTCGCGAGGAGGCGGCGCAGGGCCCTGTGGGCCGGTGGACCCCAGGTGGGCTTGCCGCCGGGGCGGCCCCGGACGCCGGCCTCGCCGATGAGGACGCAGGCGAGTGCACGCAGGAGGGCCCAGCCGCGGGCGCGGCGCAGGGGCGCGGGGTCCGGGGCCGGCCGGTAGGTGTCGTGGAAGCGGTCGGCGGCGCCGTCCGGCAGCAGGATCCAGGCGGCGGCGAGGTCAAGGGCGGGGTCGCCCGCGCAGAGGTCGCCGAAGTCGATCACGCCGCAGAAGGAGCCGTCGGTGGTCAGGACGTTGGCCGGGTGCAGGTCGGCGTGGAGCCACACCGGCGGGCCCGTCCAGGCGGGAGCGGCCACGGCGTCCTCCCAGACCGCGCGGACCGCCTCCGGATCCGGGAGCAGTCCCAGCTCCGTGGCCGAGGCGACGTGCTCGGCGAACGACTCGGCGCTGTCGGACAGCGGGCCGCCACGGCCACGGCCGAGGGGAGCGTCGTGGGGAGCGGGGCGGTGCAGAGCCGTCAGGAACGCGGCCAGCGCCTCGGCCGATTCCGCAGGGCGGGTGGCGGGAGCGCGGTCGGCGGGCGCGCCCTGCACCCAGGTGGTGACGACCCAGGGCCGCGGGAAGCGCTCGGAGGGCTCGGCGAGGCGCTGCGGGACGGGGATCGGCAACGGTAGGTGCGGGGCGAGGGAGGGGAGCCAGGTGTGCTCCTTGCGCAGCAGCGCGTCCGCGGACTGCGTGGCCCAGGGCAACCGGACGGCCAGGTCGTCACCGAGGCGCCAGAGCTGGTCGTCCCAGCCGCGCGCCGAGCCGCACAGGGAGATCGGCCAGGTCGGGGTGCTGGTCGCGTAGCAGCTCCTTGATCAGTGCCGCCGTTATCCCGGTTTCGGTGTGGGTCGTGCGGCGCAACGTTAGCGGGGCGCGGCGGCTCGCCGGAGATGCGAGTGGCCGGAAATCGCAGGATGTGCTGACCCGAGCCGGTCCGTCGATCCCAGTCGGTCCCATATGTCGCTGTTATCCAGGTGTGCGATTCTGATGTGTGGGTGCCCTGCCGCTCATGTGGGGCGTGGATCCGCCGCGTCGTCGTCGCCTGAGTTCCGGGGACTCCCACCTGCCGGTAGCTGCGGCATGGACGGGAGGTGGATGCGGACATGCCCCATTACGGCGATGCCCGGGCCGCGGCCCCCGGCCTTCGGGTGCCGGGCCACGCGGGCACCGGTTCGCCTCGTCGCACGCAGGAGTCCGCCGCACGGGAGCGGGTCCTGGCGTTCGCCGGGGTGGCGCTGGCGGCGGTGTACGTACGGAGCGAGCACGGTGCGGAGCTCCTGCTGGTGGAGTGGGCCGGCGGCGAGCCGGAGCGGTACGGGTTGCCGAGTCGCGTGCGGCACGGCGGGGGCACCTCGCCCGCGCCGACGCCAGGCTACGCGGCGGCGTCGGGAGACAGTGGGCCCGCCGTGGTCGAGGCCTTCCGGAGTGGGCGGCCGCTGTGGCTCGCGAGTCGGCAGGAAGGCGGAGTCGCCGGTGCGCCGCTCGGGGCGGTGCCGCTGGGGGCCGCCGGCGGGTGGCTGGGGTGTCTGGTCGTGGTGGGAGAGGCCGGGGAGGGGTTCGGGGCCGAGCAGCGGGAGTTTCTGGAGCGGTATGCCGAGGCGGTCGCCGGACGGCTCCGGGGGGAGGCCGACCGGTCAGCCCCCTCACCCCTGCTGGATTCCGCCCTGCGTGCCCTGGGGGTCGGTTCCTTCGCCCTGACCCCGGGCACGGGGCTGGTCGAGACCGACCCGGCCCTGCTCGAACTGGTGGGCATCCCCGCGGGCGGTTTCGACGGCAAGACCGACACCCTGCTCTCGTACAGCGTCCCGGAGGACGTCCAAGCCCTGATGTCGGTCATCGAACCGTCCGCGCAGACCCCCGGGCGCCGGGAACTGGAGTTCCGTACCCGCCGGGCCACCGGTGAACTGTGCTGGCTGCGCCTGGACTGCCGCGTGCTGAAGGGGCCCGACGGCTCCCCGGAGCGGGTCCTGGGTGTGGTGACCGCGGCCCCCGTGCTGCGCCGGAGCGCCAGCGACGTCGCCCGGATCCAGTGGCTGACGGCCGCGCTCGACGACGCCACGACGGTTCGGGACGTCAGCCGCGTGGTGGTCGCCGCGCTGCGCGAGCCGCTGGGTGCCGGCCGGGTGGCGCTCGCCGAACTGCTGGAGGACCGGCTGGCGGTCACCGTGCTCGATCCGCCGGGGGCCGGCGCCTGGCCGGAACTGTGGCGTTCCGAGTGGCGCTCGGAGTGGCCCGACGCGCCGGTCACCGCCCTGCCCACGCTCCAGGCGGCGCTGCGCGACGGGCGGATGAGTCTGTGGCCGGCGGGTGCCGTGCTGGAACCCGGGCTCTCGGGGATCGGCCCCGGCGGGCTCGCGGTCCTGCCGCTGCCGGCGAAGGGCAGGGTGGCCGGGGTGTGCCTGGTCGGCTGGGACACGCCGCACGAGTTCGCGCCCGAGGAGCGGGCCCTGCTGACGGCGACCGCGGGCCTGGTGGGGCAGGCCCTGATCCGCGCGCACGCCTACGACGCCGAGCAGGAACTCGCGACGATGCTCCAGCGCAGCCTGCTGCCGCGCCGTCTCCCCCAGTTGCCCGGGGGCACCGCCGTGGCCCGTTATCTGCCCGCCCGGCGCGGGCTCCAGGTGGGCGGCGACTGGTACGACGTGATCGCGCTGTCGGAGGGGAAGGTGGCCCTGGTCATCGGTGATGTGCAGGGGCACAGCGCCGGAGCCGCGACGATCATGGGCCAGATGCGCACGGCGGTCCGGGCCTACGCCGTGGAGGGTCATCCGCCGGACGTGGTGGTCGCGCACGCCAACCGGCTGCTCGTCGGCATGGAGACCGACCTGTTCGCCACGTGCTGCTACGTCGAGCTGGACATGGAGGAGGGCAACGCGCTGTTCGTGCGGGCCGGGCATCTGTCCCCGCTGGTGCGTCATCCCGACGGCGGCACGGAGGAGATCTCGGTCGAGGGCGGGCTTCCACTGGGCGTGCTGGAGGACGCGGAATTCCCCCTGACGGCGTTGGCGCTGGCGCCCGGCGCGGTGCTCGCGCTGGTGACGGACGGGCTGGTCGAGTCGGCCGAGCTGGACGTGGACGAGGGCATGCGGATCGTGCGCGAGGCGCTCGCCGCGGCCGATCCCTCCGACCCGGGGCGGATGGCCGACGACCTGCTCGGCGAGGCCGGCCGCCGGGAGGACGACGTGGCGTTGCTGCTGCTGCGCTACGACGGGATGCGGGTGCGGCCGGTGCGGGCGGGCTGGGTGGTGTGGCGGCTGCCGGACGCGGTCATGCACGCCCGCCGGTTCAGCGCGCGCACGCTGCGTTCGTGGGACGTCGTGGACGAGGCCGACACCGTTCTGCTGGTGGTGTCCGAACTGGTCACAAACGCGCTGGTGCACACGCAGGGTGCGCTCCGGCTGGACCTGACTCTGGCTGCGGACCGGCTGCGGGTGACCGTGAGCGACTCCTCGCCGCGGGCGCCGGCCAAGCCGGTGGTCGTGGACTGGGAGTCGACCGGCGGCCGGGGGCTCTTCCTGGTCGAGGCGCTGTCGGCGGCCTGGGGGTCGGTGCCGGTCGGCGGCGGCAAGCAGGTGTGGAGCGAGATCGTCGTGTCCCGCCAGGAGCAGGAAGCGGACGGGGAACCGGAAACGGAGCCGACGACGGAGGCGGAACCGTGGGCCGAGCCCGAAGAGGAACGGGTGCCCGGCCGGGGCTGGGGCATCGGCCGCAACCGGGGCTGGGGCAGGGGCCGGAACCGCGACCGCAGCGGAGGCAGGGCCTCCGGTCGAACCCGGAGCCCAGACCGAAACCCGGACCCGGACGAGAGCCAAACCCCGGACACGAACAAAACCCGGGCCCCCGGCCCCACCCGGAGCCCAGACCGAAACCCGGACCCGGACGAGAGCCAAACCCCGGACACGAACAAAACCCGGCGCTCGAGCCGAAGCCGGGACCGCGATCAGTCCTGGAGCCGAGACCGGAATCCGGGCCCCAACCCGAGCGCGGGCGGAGGCCGAACCGGCCAGACCCCGGTCCCGAACCCGGACACGAGCGAGGGCCGAGCCCCGGACCGGTACCGGGCCCCGGACCGGAGCAGCCCCCGGGGGGCAGGCCGTTCCCAGGAGGGAGGTCCGGGATGAGGAGCCGTAGGTGGCGGCTGGGCGCCGGGCTCGTCGCGACTCTCATGGCGGTGTCCCTGGCCGGCTGCACCGAGGACGGTGGGCAGGGCGAGGGCGGGTTCACCGTCGGGCTGCTGCTGCCGAGCCGCGCGGTGCCCCGCTGGGAGCAGTCCGACAAGCCCTTGATCGAGAAGCGGGTGAAGGAGCTGTGCGCCGACTGCCGGGTCGTGTACGCCAACGCGGAGAACGACGCGGCAAGCCAGCGGCAGCAGATGAACTCCATGATCACCAGAGGTGTTTCCGTCCTGATCCTGGACGTCGTCGACCCCAAGGCGCTGCGTTCCTCGGTCCGCGCGGCGGACCGCGCGGGCATCCCGGTCGTCGCCTACGACCGGCTCGCCGAGGGCCCGATCTCGGGTTTCGTCAGTTTCGACGGCGGCCGGGTCGGCAGACTCCAGGGCGAGGCACTGCTGAAGGGCATGAAAGCCAGAGCCGACGACGGCGGCGTCGTCATGGTGAACGGCGATTCCTCCAGCCCCAACGCCGCCTGGTACGAGGGCGGCGCCCGGTCCGTGCTCCAGGACAAGGTGCGGATCCTCAAGTCGTACAACACCCTCGGCTGGCGCACGGAGAACGCGCACGACCACATGTCCGCCGCGATCAGTGCCCTCGGCCCGAACCAGATCGACGGCGTGCTCGCCGCCAACGACTCGATCGCCGCCGGCGTCATCGCGGCCCTCAAGAGCGCCCGCGTCGCGCCGCTGCCCCCGGTCACCGGCCAGGACGCCGACCTCGACGCCGTGCGGCGCATCGTCAAGGGCGAGCAGTACATGACCGTCTACAAGCCCTTCCGGCAGGAGACCGAGGCGGCCTCCGCCATGGCCGTCGCCCTGGCGCGCGGCAACGACCTCGACGCCCTCGTCACGACGACCGTGGACAGCCCCACCACAAGGGACGTCCCGGCCGTGCTGCTCGACCCGGTCTCCGTGACGGCCGAGACCATCGGGCGGACGCTCGTCCGGGACGGCGTCCACACGATCGACCAGATCTGCACCCCGAAGCTCCGGTCGGCCTGCGACCGGATCGGGCTCACCCGGTGAGGGAGGTGATCCCCCGTGGCCCATCCACCCGTACTGGCGTTGCGCGGCATCTCCAAGCGGTTCGGCGGCGTGCAGGCGCTCGTCGACGTCGACCTCAAGGTCAGGGCCGGTGAGGTCGTGGCCCTGGCGGGCGACAACGGCGCCGGCAAGTCCACGCTGATCAAGGTGATCTCGGGTGTGAGCCCGGCCGACCGGGGCGTCATCGAGTGGGAGGGGCGGCTCGTGCAGATCAAACGCCCGCACGACGCCCATGCCCTGGGCATCGCGACCGTGTACCAGGACCTCGCCATGTGCGACAACCTGGACGTCGTCGGCAATCTCTTCCTCGGCCGGGAGATCGACCGGGTGGGCATCCTCGACGAGGTGGAGATGGAGCGCCGCGCCCGCGATCTGATGCGGACCCTGTCGATCCGTATCCCCGACGTGCGCGTGCCGGTCGCGGCGCTGTCCGCCGGGCAGCGGCAGGCCGTCGCGATCTCCCGCTCGCTCATGGGCGCGCCCAAGGTGCTGCTGCTCGACGAGCCCACCGCCGCCCTGGGCGTCGAGCAGACCAGCCATCTGCTCGACCTCATCGAGGAGGTGCGCGACCGCGGCATGGCGATCATCCTCATCAGCCACAACATGGGCGACATCAAGGCCGTCGCGGACCGGGTCGCCGTACTGCGGCTGGGCCGCAACAACGGTCTGTTCGACGTCAGTACCGTGACGCAGGAGCAGATCATCTCGTCCGTCACCGGGGCGGCGGACAACGCCGTGGCGCATCGCACGAAGGGCGACGAGGAGGCGTGGCCGTGACCGGGGGCGGGCCGCCCCGGGGCGGCGGCGCCGGGCCGGTCGCGCCCGGCCGAGGGCCGCGCACCCGCGGCTGGCCCGGCAGTCTGCGCGACTACGCCCTGGAGATGCGCGGCACTGTGCGGGACGGCGAGCGCGGGCCGCTGCTGGTGATCGCCGGGCTGATCGTGATCTGGATCGTCTTCCAGGCGCTGGACGACAAGTTCCTCTCGCCGCGCAACCTGTCCAATCTGAGCGTGGACATCGTCGGGACCGGCCTGGTCGCCGTCGGCATCGTGTTCGTGCTGCTGATCCGGGAGATCGATCTGTCGGTCGGCTCGGTCAGCGGCCTGGCGGGGGCCGCGTTCGCCGTGCTGAACGTGAACCACGGGATGCCGGAGTGGCTCGCGGTGATCGTGGCGATCGCCGCGGGCATGGCGGTGGGCGCCTTCCACGGATTGTTCTTCGCGTGGCTCGGCGTGCCCGCGTTCGTCGTGACCCTCGCGGGGCTGCTGATCTGGAACGGCCTGACGCTCGACCTGCTGGGCGCGAGCGGCACCATCAACATCGACGAGGAGGGCCTGGTCGCCTCCCTGACCAGCCGGCACTTCGGTGACGACGCGGCGGCCTACGCGGTGGCGGCGCTCGGCACGGCCGGGTACTTCCTGGCCGCCCACCGCAAGCGCGCCCGGCACCGGGCCGCCGGGATGCCGTACCGGCCGACGGGCGAGATCTGGGTGCGCACCGGTCTCCTCGCGGTGCTCGCCTTCGCCGCGGCCCACACGCTCAACCGGTTCCAGGGGCTGCCGCTCGCCCTGCTGATCTTCCTGGTGGTCCTCGTCGTCTCGGACTACGTGCTGCGCCGTACCCGCTACGGGCGGCGGGTGTACGCGCTCGGCGGCGGGGTCGAGGCGGCGCGCCGGGCGGGCATCTCCGTGGAACGGGTACGGGTCGCGATGTTCATGGTGTCGGGGACGCTGGCCGCGATCGGCGGGCTGTTCGTGGCCTCAGGTCTGACCTCGGCGAGCCCCACGACGGCCCGTGCCGCCGGTTCCGGGATGCTGCTGATCAACGCGATCGCCGCGGCCGTCATCGGCGGTACGAGCCTGTTCGGGGGGCGCGGCTCGCCCTGGTCCGTGCTGCTCGGCGTGCTGGTCATCCAGTCGATCGCCTCGGGCATGGGGCTGCTGGGAGTGGAGGACGCCGTGCAGTTCATGATCACGGGCGCGGTGCTGCTGGCCGCCGTCGCGGCCGACGCGCTCTCCAGACGCGCGGCGGCCCGGCGGGGCCGCCCATGAGACACGACCATTTGTCCCGTAATGCCTAAGAAACGGCAAGGATGGGTAGGGGGCGGAGTGCCATGAAACGCAGCCTCCTCGTCCGGGCGGCCGTGGCCGCCACGGCCGTCGCAGGCCTGGTCCTCGCCGGATGCGGTGACACGGACCCGCCCGGCGGCGAGCAGGTCGACCTCAGTGTGCTCGCCACGGACGTGCCCCAGGTGCAGACCCTCAAGAAACTCACCAAGAAGTACTTCACCGCGGAGACCGGCATCACGGTCGACTACACCGTGCTGCCGGAGAACGAGACGCGGGAGCGGATGAACCGCGAGTTCGCGACCCAGGCCGGCACCTACGACGTGGCGAGCGTGAGCGCGTACGAGGTGCCGATCTACTCGGACAACGGCTGGCTCGCCCCGCTGGACTCCTATGTGAAGGCCGACAAGGACTTCGACCAGGACGATGTCTTCCCCAACCTGGTGTCCTCGCTGACCGGTGAGGACGGCAAGCTCTACGCCGAGCCGTTCTACGGCGAGGGTTCCTTCCTGATGTACCGCAAGGACCTCTTCCGCAAGGACGGGCTGACCATGCCGTCGAACCCGACCTGGCAGCAGGTCGCCGACCTCGCCGCCCAGGTCGACGGCACCGACGGCGCGAGCGGCATCTGCCTGCGCGGCCTGCCCGGCTGGGGCCAGAACCTCGCCCCGATCAACACGGTCGTCAACACCTTCGGCGGCGCCTGGTACGACATGGACTGGAACGCGCGCCTGACCTCACCCGAGTTCAAGAGGGCTGTCGGCTTCTACGTCGACCTGCTCCGCTCCCACGGCCAGCCCGGCGCCGAACGGATGGGCGTGCTGGAGATCCTCGACAGCTTCGTCGCGGGCAAGTGCGCCATGATGTACGACGCCACGTCGCTGGCCTCGTCGATCGAGGCCGACGGTTCCTCGGTCAAGGGCAAGGTCGGCTACGTCCCGGCCCCGCACGACCGGACCGAGAAGGCCGGCTGGCTGTGGACCTGGGCGTGGGGCGTCCAGCAGGCCTCCGACAACAAGGACGCCGCCTGGGAGTTCATCTCCTGGGCCTCCTCCAAGGAGTACCAGGAGCTGGTCGGGCAGGAGGTGGGCTGGACCGCGGCGCCCGCCGGGAACCGCAAGTCGCTCTACGCCAACCCCGAGTACCAGCAGGCGGCCGGCGCCTGGTACCGGCAGGAGTACACGGCGGCGACCGATTCCGCCGACCCGAAGAACCCCGGCGTCGCCCCCCGCCCCTACACCGGCATCGGCTTCCTGGGGATTCCCGAGTTCGCCGTGCTCGGTACGGCGGTCTCCGAGCAGATCGCCGCGGCCATCGCCGGGCACCAGTCGGTGGACACGGCCCTGGACAAGTCGCAGGATCTCGCTCAGGCCGCGGCGGCGAAGTACCGGGGCGAGTGACCAGGTCCCGCTGGGCGAGGACGCCGACGAGCGCCATCGCGGTACAGACGGCGACGAGGGCGGCACCGACGCGGACGAGGAGCCGGGTGGGCGGTGACCCAGAGGCGCCAGACATGTACCGATCCTGTCCCGGCCCGCTGGGGGGACCCCGTGTTCAGCCTGAGCGCGGGCGATGCCCCCGTGCCGTCGGCCACCCGTCCTGGCGTCAACGGCGCGGGCCGCGCCCCCGGTCACCCGGAAACGCGGCCCTGGAACTGCCGTGAACTGCCTTGCCGGTCCGCTTACTTGCGGATCAGGCTGCGCAGCACGTACTGCATGATGCCGCCGTTGCGGTAGTAGTCCGCCTCGCCGGGGGTGTCGATGCGGACGACCGCGTCGAACTCGACGCCGGTGTCGGTGGTGACCTTCACCGTGCGCGGGGTGGTGCCCTCGTTGAGCTCGGTGACGCCGGAGATGGAGAAGGTCTCCTCGCCGGTCAGGCCGAGGGACTCGGCGGACTGGCCCTCCGGGAACTGCAGCGGCAGGACGCCCATGCCGATGAGGTTCGAGCGGTGGATGCGCTCGTACGACTCGGCGATGACGGCCTTGACGCCGAGGAGCGCCGTACCCTTGGCCGCCCAGTCGCGGGACGAGCCGGAGCCGTACTCCTTGCCGGCCAGGACGACCAGCGGGATGCCGGCGGCCTGGTAGTTCTGCGAGGCGTCGTAGATGAAGGAGACCGGGCCGTCCTCCTGCGTGAAGTCACGCGTGTAGCCGCCCTCGGTGCCCGGCGCGATCTGGTTGCGCAGGCGGATGTTGGCGAACGTGCCGCGGATCATGACCTCGTGGTTGCCGCGGCGGGAGCCGTAGCTGTTGAAGTCGCGACGCTCGACGCCGTGCTCCGTGAGGTACTTGCCCGCCGGGGTGTCGGCCTTGATCGCACCGGCCGGGGAGATGTGGTCGGTGGTGACCGAGTCGCCCAGCTTGGCCAGCACACGGGCGCCGGAGATGTCGGAGACCGGGGTGGTCTCCATCGTCATGCCCTCGAAGTACGGGGGCTTGCGGACGTACGTCGACTGCGGGTCCCACTCGAAGGTGTTGCCGGTCGGGATCGGCAGCGCCTGCCACTGGGCGTCGCCCGCGAAGACGTCCGAGTAGGACTTGGAGAACATGTCCTCGCCGATGGCGTTGGCGACGACGTCGTTCACCTCGGCCTCGGAGGGCCAGATGTCCTTCAGGAAGACCGGGTTGCCGTCCTGGTCGGTGCCCAGGGCGTCACGCGTGATGTCCACCTTCATGGAGCCGGCGAGGGCGTAGGCGACGACCAGCGGCGGGGACGCCAGGTAGTTCATCTTGACGTCGGGGTTGATACGGCCCTCGAAGTTCCGGTTGCCGGAGAGGACCGAGGTGACCGCGAGGTCGTTGTCGTTGACGGCCTTGGAGACCTCCTCCGGCAGCGGGCCGGAGTTGCCGATGCAGGTGGTGCAGCCGTAGCCGACGAGGTTGAAGCCGACCTTGTCGAGGTACGGGGTCAGGCCCGCCTTGTCGAAGTAGTCGGTGACGACCTTGGAGCCCGGGGCGAGGGTGGTCTTGACCCACGGCTTGCGGGTCAGGCCCTTCTCGACCGCCTTCTTGGCCACCAGGGCGGCGGCGACCATGACGTAGGGGTTGGAGGTGTTGGTGCAGGAGGTGATGGCCGCGACGGTCACGGCGCCGTGGTCGATCTCGTAGGTCGAGCCGTCGGGGGCGGTGACGGTGACCGGGTTCGACGGAACGGCGGCACCGGTGCCGTCGGCGTGCTGCGGCGCGCCGGCGCCGTTCTCCTGGTTGCCGTAGGCGGGGGCGTCGGAGGCCGGGAAGGACTCGTCGCTCGCCTCGTCGACCGGGGAGGCGGCGGTGGCCTGCTGCGCCACGGGCGCCTCGACGTAGTTGAGGACGTCCTTCGCGAACTGCTGGGCGGCCTCCGCCAGGACGATACGGTCCTGCGGACGCTTCGGGCCGGCGATGGAGGGGACGACCGTGGAGAGGTCGAGCTCCAGCTTCTCGGAGAAGTCCGGCTCGGCCTTCGGGTCCAGCCAGAGGCCCTGCTGCTTGGCGTACGCCTCGACGAGGGCGAGCTGCTGCTCGGAGCGGCCGGTCAGCTTCAGGTACTTGATGGTCTCGTCGTCGATCGGGAAGATCGCGGCGGTGGAGCCGAACTCCGGCGACATGTTGCCGATGGTGGCGCGGTTGGCGAGGCTCGTCGCCGCCACACCCTCGCCGTAGAACTCGACGAACTTGCCGACGACGCCGTGCTTGCGGAGCATCTCGGTGATGGTCAGCACGAGGTCGGTGGCGGTGGTGCCGGGGGTGAGCTCACCGGTCAGCTTGAAGCCGACGACGCGCGGGATGAGCATGGAGACCGGCTGGCCGAGCATGGCGGCCTCGGCCTCGATGCCGCCGACGCCCCAGCCCAGCACACCGAGACCGTTGACCATGGTGGTGTGCGAGTCGGTGCCGACGAGGGTGTCGGGGTACGCCTGGCCGTTCCGCACCATCACGGTCCGGGCCAGGTGCTCGATGTTCACCTGGTGGACGATGCCGGTGCCGGGCGGGACGACCTTGAACTCGTCGAAGGCGGTCTGGCCCCAGCGCAGGAACTGGTAGCGCTCGCGGTTGCGGCCGTACTCCAGCTCGACGTTCTGCGCGAAGGCCTCGTTCGTGCCGAACTTGTCGGCGATCACGGAGTGGTCGATGACCAGCTCGGCCGGCGCCAGCGGGTTGATCTTCGCCGGGTCACCGCCCAGCTCCTTCACGGCCTCACGCATGGTCGCGAGGTCCACGACACAGGGAACGCCGGTGAAGTCCTGCATGATCACGCGGGCCGGCGTGAACTGGATCTCCTGCGACGGCTGGGCCTGCGAGTCCCAGCCGCCGAGGGCGCGGATGTGGTCGGCGGTGATGTTCGCGCCGTCCTCGGTACGGAGCAGATTCTCCAGCAGGACCTTGAGGCTGTACGGAAGGCGGGCCGAGCCCTCCACCTTGTCCAGCCGGAAGATCTCGTACGACTCGTCGCCCACCTGCAGCGTGCTGCGGGCGTCGAAGCTGTTCGCCGACACGACAGTCTCCTTCATTGATGTGCGCGTACCACCACGATCCTGCCGCCACGGCCTCTCGACCAATCCGCTAAGGTAAGGCTAAGTTAGGTAACCCTTACCGTTGGACTCGATGACGGCGTGCGTCTGCGGTGCTCCTCGGCAGATATCTCGATGTCGAGATAACTCTAGTACACCGGGGGCGGTTGGTCATGCCCCGGCGTCCGCCATGCGGTCTGCACGCCCCTCTCCGGGGTATCCGAACCAGGTATCCACGTCACGAACGGAGAGGAGACAGGCATGCCGCTCACGTTCCGCAAGAGTTTCCGGATCCTTCCGGGGGTGCGCCTGAACATCAACAAGCGCTCCTGGTCCATCACGACCGGCGGCGGGAAGAACGGCCCGCGTTACACCCGCAGCAGTACGGGACGTCGTACGACATCGATGGATTTGCCCGGACCTTTCGGGTGGCGGCGTACACGCACGACTCGCCGACACTGAAGCGACCGGGGGAAATTGACTTCCCGTCACCCGAAGGGACCCCCCGGTCGGGCGCCATCTCATATCCGAGATAATCTCAACCACATGGCAGACGACTACCTCGTACGCATCGGCAAGCTCATCCGTGACGCCCGGCAGCACCGGGGCTGGACACAGTCGCAGCTGGCCGAGGCACTCGGAACAAGCCAGAGCGCCGTGAACCGGATCGAGCGCGGCAACCAGAACATCAGCCTTGAGATGATCGCGCGCATCGGGGAGGCCCTCGACAGCGAGATCGTGTCCCTCGGCTACGCCGGTCCGATGCACCTGCGGGTGGTCGGTGGCCGCCGTCTCTCCGGCGCCATCGACGTGAAGACGAGCAAGAACGCGTGTGTCGCGCTGCTGTGCGCCTCGCTGCTCAACCAGGGGCGCACGGTGCTGCGCCGCGTCGCCCGCATCGAGGAGGTGTACCGCCTCCTGGAGGTGCTGGGCTCGATCGGCGTCCGCACCCGGTGGATCAACGACGGCGTCGACCTGGAGATCGTGCCGCCGGCCGAGCTGGACCTGGCGTCGATCGACGCGGACGCGGCCCGCCGCACCCGCTCCATCATCATGTTCCTCGGTCCGCTGCTGCACCGCATGGACCACTTCAAGCTGCCCTACGCCGGCGGCTGCGACCTCGGCACGCGCACGGTCGAGCCGCACATGATCGCCCTGCGCCGGTTCGGTCTCGACATCGCCGCCACCGAGGGCCAGTACCACGCGGTGGTGGACCGCTCGGCCCGCCCCGACCGCCCCATCGTGCTGACCGAGCGCGGCGACACGGTGACCGAGAACGCGCTGCTCGCCGCCGCCCGGCACGACGGCATCACCGTCATCCGCAACGCGTCCTCCAACTACATGGTCCAGGACCTGTGCTTCTTCCTGGAGGCCCTCGGCGTCAAGGTCGACGGCATCGGCACCACCACGCTCACCGTGCACGGCGTGCCCACCATCGACGTCGACGTGGACTACTCCCCCTCCGAGGACCCGGTCGAGGCGATGAGCCTGGTCGCGGCGGCCGTGGTCACCGAGTCGGCGCTGACGGTGCGTCGGGTGCCGATCGAGTTCCTGGAGATCGAGCTGGCGGTCCTGGAGGAGATGGGCCTCGACAACGACCGCACGCCCGAGTACTTCGCCGACAACGGCCGCACCCGGCTGGTGGACCTCACCGTCCGGCCCTCCAAGCTGGAGGCGCCGATCGACAAGATCCACCCCATGCCGTTCCCCGGCCTGAACATCGACAACGTCCCGTTCTTCGCGGCCATCGCGGCGGTCGCCCAGGGCAAGACCCTCATCCACGACTGGGTCTACGACAACCGGGCGATCTACCTGACGGACCTCAACCGCCTCGGCGGACGGCTGCAGTTGCTGGACCCCCACCGCGTCCTGGTGGAGGGCCCGACCCGCTGGCGCGCAGCCGAGATGATGTGCCCGCCCGCGCTGCGCCCCGCCGTGGTCGTCCTCCTGGCGATGATGGCGGCCGAGGGCACGTCGGTGCTGCGCAACGTGTATGTCATCAACCGGGGTTACGAGGACCTGGCGGAGCGGCTGAACTCGATCGGGGCGCAGATCGAGATCTTCCGGGACATCTGAGCGACGGATGCCGCCGCACCCCATCTGACCTGCGCTGACGCGGGTCTGGAAGGGGTGTGGCGGCGCCTGTGGGACCTCTCTGGGACTTTGGGCTGGGCTCGGCTCGTCCCACCGTTCACAGCCAGCCGTTGCGACGGAAGGCCCGGTGCAGCAGGGTGGCGGCGCCGGCCATCACGGTGATGGCGAGCGGGTATCCGTACGTCCAGCTCAGTTCCGGCATGTGTGCGAAGTTCATGCCGTAGATCCCGGCGACGAGGGTTGGGGTGGCCAGGATGGCGGCCCAGGCGGAGATGCGGCGCATGTCGTCGTTCTGCCAGGTCCCCACCCGCGCGAGGTGGGCGTCGAGGGCGGAGTTGAGCAGCTCGTCCAGGGAGCGCACTTCGGTTTCGGTGCGGTGCAGGTGGTCGGCGACGTCACGGAAGTACGGCAGCATCTCCTCGGGCCACCCGGCGTGGGGGCCGACGAAGTCCTGCACCACCGGGACCAAGGGCTGGACGGCGTCGCGGAATTCCAGAACCTCGCGTTTCAGGGAGTAGATCTGCTCGGTGAGGTCCTCGCGGTCCGAGGAGAACACGCGACGCTCCAGCGCGGTCAGGTCGGTACGGACCTGAACCGCAGCCTCGGTGTAGGAGTCAACCACCGTGTCGAGGACGGCGTGCAGCACGGCGACAGGCCCGAAACGGAGCATTGACGGGTCCTCACCGAGCCGCCCTCCCGCCTCCCTGGTGGGATCGGCCGAGCCATGACGCACGGTCAGGGCGAAACGGGGACCGGTGAAAACCATCACCTCGCCGGTCTCCACCTCGCAGCCGTCCTTGACGTACCACAGCGTCTTCAGCGCCACCGCGAGCACGTCCCCGTACCGCTCACGCTTGGGCCTCTGATGCGCCTCCCCGGCGTCCTCGACCGCCAGCGGATGCAGCCCCAACGGGCCCGCCAGTTCTTCCAGATCACCTGGGCCGGGATCGTCCAGATGCACCCAGCAGAACTCGCGTTCTCCCACACGCTTCAGGCTCTCCAGCACCGCCGCACGGCCACCATCGGCCTGTCGGCAATCCACCTGCTCCAGCTCGTCCGACGGCTCACGGTAGATGACACACCTCATAGTTCACGCCTGCACCGCCGCGGCGATTACATGCCTGCCGCCCTCCGACCGCCGACCGCCGGGCACACCGCCTACGCATGGCAGTCACGCTTCCTGCACACGATCAGGCTTTCCGTCTGGCCGGCCGAGGCTACCCGAAGGGAAAGCCGTCTCCGAGAGGAGTTGTCGTGCTCTTCGCCGCCTTCCTGCTGCCCCCCGGGCTGATGTGCCTTGTCCTGGCACTGGGCCGCTATGAGGAATGGCTACTCGGGCAGACTGCATCCCCGCAGCCGGCGCGCCATGCCAGAGCCAGGCGCCATATGTCCCTCGTGCCGCGTACGGGCTCCCCGGCGCAGTCAGACGGCAGCGAGTCTGGGCACCGGCGGGTCGCCGACGCGGCATGACCGGGTGCTGCAACTGCGGGGCGATGGCTTTCCAGGGCTCCGGCATCGCGGCATTTCGCTGCCCGTTCCGTACCGACGGCCCGCTTCACCGTCCGGCGTCCGGCGACGGGAGCGGGCATCCCCCGGGTCAGGCGTGTGAAGGGAGCCATCACTGTGGGGATGCGACGGGCGCCGTCTCCACCTGCCAGCTGCCGTGGGTCAGTGAGGCGCGGTGTCATCGGGGTGACAGGACAGAGCTACCGCAGCCGGTTCCACTCCCGGCTGCGGTGGTCTTCGGCCTCCCGCAGCGCGTGGTCGGAGCCGGAGACGGCCGTAGTCGGGTGGAGTTCGCCGACTCGGCCGTCTCCGGCGGGACCAGCCTCGTGGGGGTGGGACCGGTCGGGGCTGTGCGGGACCTCACCAACCGCCGATCCCAGCAACACCGCGGCGGCAACGGCCGCAGCGGCGAGGGCGGCTGATCCGTGGTGTTCATCGCGGCGTCCGGGCCGACCGAGCGGGCTTCTGCCGGCGGCGCCCTGCGCCCGGGAGGGCGGGGCGCCGCCGGCAGAGGGTGGATCAGCCGGGCCAGGTTCCGGTCAGGCCGCGGGCGCCGACGGCGCCGGCCCGGTCGACGGCTGCTTCGTGCCCCGGCGAAGATCGCGTGCTGCGGGACGGCGGCGAACAGAATCTCTTGCCAGGTGGGACCCTCGGTCGGTGGCGCCCGGGGCGTCCTTGCCATGGCCGAGCGTCTTCCACACCTGCTTCAAACAGCTCACCCGCAAGCACGCCGCTGAGTGCGCCGAGCGCCAGGCCGACCGGCTCGTAGGCGACATTCGACGCCTTCACGGCTATCCCCTGCCTCGGCGACGCAGCAGCCACGCGGCCACCGCCACGCTGCCGGCCACGATCAGCACGGTGCGGTTGGCGCGGGCGGCCTGGGCGCCCTGCTGAGCCTTGGCGCGGACCGGTTCGGGTGCCTTCTCCTGCCACACCTGACCGGCCTGTCCGGCCTTGGCCTTCACCTGATCGGCGACTGCGGTGGCCTTGTCCTTGACCGGGTCGGGCAGTTTGTCCTGCACCAGGTGCGCGGCCTCGGCAGCCTTCACCTTGACCTGCCCGGTCACCTCCGCGGCCTTGGCGCCCGCTTGCTCCTTCAGCACGCCCACCTGCTCCTTCACTGCGGTTCCCTTCTCCTGTGCGCGGGCCTTGACGTCTGTCTTGACGGCCAGTTCCTCGACCGTGTCACCCAGTTCGTGGCGGGTCTGCTCGACCTGCTCCCGCAACTGTTCGGGGCTGGAAGCGGTGGGCTCGTCGTGGGGCGGCTGGGTCATCGCTGTGCACTTTCCTTGATCTCGGCCACGTCGGCCTTGACGCTGTCGATGGTCTGCTGCGGTGCCGGTGGTGCGGCCTGGCTGACCTCCTTCTTGCCCGTCAGGGCGAGCACGGCGGTGATCACGCCGAGGACGGCGGTGACGATCAGGGCCGCGGCCCATACCGGGAGGGGAACAGCCAAGGCCGCGATGGCGGTGGCGACCAGGGCCTGCAGCGTCAGGAAGCCGACCAGGCCGGCCCCGCCGAACAGGCCCCCGCCCTTGCCGTACCGCTTGCCCTTCTCCTTCATCTCCGCCTGGGCCAGCCGCATCTCCCCGCGCACCAGCTCCGTCAGCTGCTGGGAGGCCCGCTGGACCAGATCGCCCACCGGCTCCTGTGAGCCGCTGGGGCCGCGGTGGGAATCCTGAGTACTCATGTCGGATTGCCGCCTTTCTCGGCTGCTGGTAGTGGTCGTCCCCCGGACGGAGGTGTCGGCTGTGCCGTTGAACGGCATACGCCCACCTCACCGGCTCCCGGTACCCGGATGCGAGTACGCCATCCAGCGAACTTCCGGCAATCGAGTGGCTTGTGCTTGTCAGCGCAACAGTCGACGTGCCAGGCGGGGAGCACGACGGACCAAGGCTGCTGCGGCCAGACCGGTCGTGGCACCGACCACGACGTCGGAGGGGTAATGGGCACCCGTGTGCACGCGTTCGGCGGCCACCACGGCGGCCGGCACCGCACACACCGCGCCCGCCCACGGCCACACCGCTGCCACGGCGGCACTGAACGCCACCCCTGCGGCGGTGTGCCCGGAAGGAAAGGACGAAGAGTCGGGGCGGTCATGGACCTCCTCGTGCGAGATCCACTCCTTGGGCGGCCGACGCCTGTGCCACATACGCTTGAGGAGGCAGTTCGAGGCCAGTTCCCCCACGGCCATGCTCGCCAGGCCGGCGGTCGCGGCCCTGCGCCCCCGCCACCCGGCGGCGGACAGGGCCACGGCGGCGCCCCACCACAGCTTGGTGTGCTCGGCGGTCTCCTCCACCGCCGGCAGGACCCGCCGTACGCAGCCCGACCGCCACGACGCCACCCACCGCGTCATCCGGTGATCACGCTCACGAAGATCCGCCAACACTCTCATGACCTGCGACTTCCCGATCTGAGCAGCGCCTAACTCGATGACCTCGGCGGATACCTCATTCGAGACGGCGCCGGTCTTCCTCGCTCCACGCACGGGTGTCGCGGGGCGGAACATAGGGCTCTTCTTCCTCCGGCAGACCGCCGGCCACGGCGCGCTGGCGGGCCATCTCCGCGTCAAACTCCAGGCCGAGCAGGATCGCTATGTTGCTGATCCACAACCACACCAGGAAGACGATCACCCCGGCGAGCGTGCCGTAGGTCTTGTTGTAGGACGCGAAGTTGGCCACGTAGAACGCGAACCCGGCCGACGCGATCACCCAGATCACCAGGGCCAGGAAACTGCCCGGCGTGACCCACCTGAAGCCGCGGCCCTTCACGTTCGGTGTCGCCCAGAACAGAATCGCAATCATGATCGTGACCAGCACGACCAGCACCGGCCACTTCGCGATCGACCACACGGTCAGCGCCGTGCCCCCGACCCCCAGAGCAGTACCCGCCTGCTGGGCCAGGCCACCGGTGAACACCACGATCAGCCCGCTGACCACCGCCAGCACCAGCAGCGCCACCGTCACACCCAGACGGACCGGCAGCACCTTCCACACCGGCCGTCCCTCCGGCGTGTCGTACACGGCGTTGGCCGTACGGATGAACGCCGCGACGTATCCGGATGCCGACCACACCGCCACCGCCAGGCCCACGACCGCCATGACCGAGCCGATACCCCCGTTGCCCTGCAGCTGCGTGACGGCATCGCGGATGATGTCACGGGCCGATCCAGGGGTGAGTTTCTGGAGGTTGTCCAGCACCTGCCGCGTCGCCGCCTCCCCGGCGATCCCGAGCAGCGACACGAGCACCAGCAGCGCCGGGAAGAGGGAGAGCACCCCGTAGTAGGTCAGCGCCGCGGCCCGGTCGGCCAGCTCATCGTCCTTGAACTCCTTGACGGTGCCCTTCAGCACCGCCCGCCAGGAGCGCCCAGGCAGCTGCGTCGGCTCATCCGGGGCCCGCCGCTCCACCTGCTCATCCGGCCCTACAACCCCCTTACGCCCGGGCTCGGCGTCCCGGCCGGTCCCGTCGTGCCGACTCTGCCTCCGCGTGGTGACCATCCGTGCCATGACGAGCGGGTATCCGCGCGCCCACGCGGCATGCCCACACCTCACAGACGTCCACCCGTCCACCCGTCCACCCGTCCACCCGTCCACCCGTCCACCCGGATCGTCGCGCAGCTCTTCGACAGCGTGGGCGCGGTCCTCGAGGTGTCCGGGACGGCCGCCCTCGGGGTTTTCGCCCTGGACGGCTTGCGCTTCGCCCCCCGGCGTGGATGGCCATGGCACACCTCCGCCGCGCGCGCCTGGGCTGGAAGACTCCTCAGCCGTAGCGCGCTCGTCCCGTCATCCCGGCTCGTGGGGTGGATCGAGGGATGCTGGTGGCACCATGCGGATGTTCTGTGTCCTCGCCGTCCTGGTGGCCGCGAACCTGCTCAACAACTGGCTCGCGC
>NZ_DF968337.1:0-31212 GCF_001270025.1 Streptomyces azureus
GGACCCGGAGATCGACGAGATCGACACCGACGTGATGGTGCTCGGCGAGGTCCGTGCCGACGTCGAGATCGTGCAGGCCCTCGCCGGGCGCATCCCCGGCATGCGGGGCATCTTCGCCGGGCGGCTGCGCAACGCCCACCAGGTGGAGTCGCTGGTGGCGAACCTGATCTCCGTGAACCGCCGGTACAAGGCGCACGCGGGGCTCCGCGTCACGGACGTCTGACGGCATGGGGGACACTGGACGGCACCAGCAGTGCCCGCAGTGTCCCCCGACAGGAGTCGACCCGATGCCCCGCCTCGCCCTCTACGCCCTGATCGTCTGCCTCCTCGCCGTGGCCGCGGCCGTGGTGTCCTTCATGGAGGGCAGCTGGCTGGGGATCGTCTGGGTGCTGCTGGCGGGCCTGTCGTCCAACATGTGCTGGTACTACGTCAAGCGCGGCAAGCAGCAGAAGTCCGTCACGGGCTGACCCGTCAGGGAGCGGCCGAGCAGAACTCGTTCGAGCCCTGCCAGAAGCGGTACAGCTCCTGACCGCAGTACGTCTCGAAGTCGCTGATCCCGAGCGACTTCAGGAGCGAGTCGACCACGTCGAAGAACACGCCGTTGACCGCCGGCAGCCACAGCAGGGCGAACACGAACAGCAGGCCGAACGGCGCGAACGGCTCCACCTGCCGCCGGATGCCGTACGACAGCCAGGGCTCGATGACGCCGTAGCCGTCCAGACCCGGCACCGGCAGGAAATTCAGCAGCGCGGCCGTCACCTGGAGCAGCGCGAGGAAGGCCAGGGCGAACCGGAAGTCGCTCGGCACGCCGTCCAGCGCGTCCAGCCAGAACGGGGCCGTGCACACGACCGCGAAGAGTACGTTCGTCAGCGGACCGGCAGCCGAGATCAGACTGTGCTTCCAGCGGCCCTGGATCCGCCCGCGTTCGATGAACACCGCCCCGCCGGGCAGTCCGATCCCGCCCATGATCACGAAGATCACCGGGAGGACGATGCTCAGCAGCGCGTGCGTGTACTTCAGCGGGTTCAGCGTGAGGTAGCCCTTCGCGCCGACCGAGATGTCGCCGCTGTGCAGGGCGGTGCGCGCGTGCGCGTACTCGTGCAGGCAGAGCGAGACGATCCAGGCCGCCGTCACGAAGAGGAACACGGCGACCCCGGGCTGCTGCGCGAACCCGGTCCAGGTCGCCCACCCCGTGACCGCCGTCACGGCCAGAATCCCGGCGAAGACGGGACTGATCCGCCGCTCACTGTGGCGGCTGGTGGCGGTGGTCATGGGACTCCCTGCACTCTCGGCACTCTCGAACACGCGATGGGACGGCCCGACGGTACCGGGCGCAGCGGGAAAACGTCTCACGCGGGGCGGTCGGTTCCGGGGGTGCGGTGGCATCAGCCGGTCCCGCGCCGCCCGCCGCGCCGCCGAACTCCGTGACCGGCTCTCGGCGTACCGGGGACAATGGTCCCCGTGCGCTACCGCATTCTCGGCACCACGCAGGCGCTCCGCACCGACGGCACGGTCGTTCCGGTGGGCGGGGCACGGCTGCGTGCGCTGCTGACCGTGCTCGCCCTGCGGGCGGGCCGCACCGTGCCCGTCGGCCTCCTCGTCGACGAGGTGTGGGGCGGCGAGCCGCCCGCCGACGCCCCGGGGGCGTTACAGGCGCTGGTCGGGCGGTTGCGGCGGGCGCTCGGGCCGGACGCGGTCGCCTCCGCCGAGGGCGGGTACCGGCTCACGGCCGCGCCCGACGATGTCGACCTGCACCGGTTCGAGCGGCTTGCCGGTGAGGGGCTGCGGGCCCTGGCCGACGGCGACCCCGCCAAGGCGGCCGTGATCCTGGACGACGCCCTCGCCCTGTGGCGCGGCCCGGCCCTCGCCGACCTGCCCGACCGCGCCGCCGAGGCGGCCCGCCGGGACACCCGCCGCCTGGACGTGCTGCGCGCCCGCCACAGCGCCGCCCTCGCCCTCGGCCAGGCCGAGCAGTCCCTGCCGGAACTGACCGCCCTGTGCGACAGCCACCCCCTGGACGAGCCCCTCCAGACGCTGCGCCTGCGCGCCCTGCGCGACGCCGGCCGCACGGCGGAGGCGCTGGACGCGTACGAGGACGTGCGGCGGCTGCTCGCCGACCGGCTCGGGGCCGACCCGGGGCCGGAACTGCGCTCCCTGCACGCGCAGTTGCTGAAGCTGGGCGACGGCATCCCCGCGTCCGACCCCGCCGCGGACGCCCCGGCCGTCGGCAACCTGCGCGCTCGGCTCACCTCCTTCATCGGCCGCGAGAGCGACATCGAGGCCATCCGGCGCGATCTCACCGCCGCCCGTCTGGTGACGCTGCTCGGACCCGGCGGGGCCGGCAAGACACGGCTGTCGCAGGAGGCCGCCGAGACCGTACGGCACGCCATGCCGGGCGGCGTCTGGCTGGCCGAGCTGGCCCCGGTCGACGACCCCGCCGCCGTACCGGAGGCCGTGCTCACCGCCGTCGGCGCCCGCGAGACCGTGCTGTACGGCGCCGGCGCCGAGGGCATCCGGGCCGCCGTCGCCGACCGGCTCGACGACCCCGTCGAGCGGCTCGTCGAGCACTGTTCCAGACCCCGCATGCTGCTGATCCTCGACAACTGCGAGCACGTCGCCGAGGCCGCCGCCCGGCTCGCCGAGGAACTGCTGGAGCACTGCCCCGGCCTGACCGTCCTCGCCACCAGCCGGGAACCCCTCGGCGTGCCGGGGGAGTTGCTGCGGCCCGTGGAGCCACTGCCCGAGCCGGTCGCGCTGCGGCTGCTCGCCGACCGGGGCACGGCGGCCCGGCCCGGCTTCCGGACCGAGGACGACCCGCAGGCGTGCGCGGAGATCTGCCGGCGCCTCGACGGCCTGCCGCTGGCCATCGAACTGGCCGCCGCCCGGCTGCGGATGCTGACGCCACGCCAGATCGCCGACCGGCTCGACGACCGCTTCCGTCTGCTCACCTCCGGCAGCCGTACCGTCCTGCCCCGCCAGCAGACCCTCAGAGCCGTCGTCGACTGGTCCTGGGACCTGCTCGACGAGGACGAACGGGACGTCCTGCGGCGGCTGTCGGTATTCGCGGGCGGCTGTGACCTGCCCGCAGCCGAGGCGGTGTGCGGGCCGGTCGCCCTGGAGGCGCTCGGCTCCCTCGTCGACCGCTCCCTGGTCGTGGCCACGCCGCCCGGCGAGTCGGGCGACGGCGAGATGCGCTACCGGCTGCTGGAGACCGTCACCGAGTACGCCGCCGAGCGGCTGGACGAGTCCGGGCAGCGCGCCGACGCCGAGCGCGCCCACCTGACGTACTTCCGCGAACTCGCCCGCACCGCCGACCCGTTGCTGCGCGGCCCGGACCAGCTCGCCGCGATCCGCCGGCTGGAGCGGGAGTACGAGAACCTGCGCACCGCCCTGCGCCACGCCGTCGCCCTGCGCGACGAGCAGGAGGCGCTGTGCCTGACGCTGTCCCTCGTCTGGTACTGGCAGATGCGCGACCTGCGCATCGAGGCCCGCAACTGGTGCCGCGAGGTCATGGCCCTCGGCCCCGACCCCTTCACTGAGCCCGTCCGCAGCGCCGCCCCGGTGTGGCAGCGCTGCACCGACGCTCCGCCCCCGATGACCGGCGAGGTCCTGTGGGAGGCCCGGCGCGGAGTCCACCTGGCGCATCTCGCCTGTATGGACACGGAACTGGACGCCTGGCAGAACCCGCGCTCCCAGCGGAAGTTGCTGACCATCTCCCGGACCTACGAGCCCGGCCTGCCGCAGAACTGCCGGCTCCCCGGCCTGCTCTGGTTCTTCGCCGTGATGCTGACCGGCGACATGGACCGGCTGCGCGTCATCATGGACGCGTCCATCCGCACCTGCCGGGAGACCCCGGGCTTCGACTGGGAGCTGGCCTCCGGCCTCCAGATGCGGGCCAACTTCCTCGCCAACCGCACCGACTGGGCGGGCGACGCCGCCCGCGACGCCGACGAGTCGCTGGAGATCTACCAGCGCCTCGGTGACGCCTGGGGCACCGCCGAGGCCCTCTCGGCGCGCGCCGAGGCCCACGAACGCGAGGGCGCCTACGCCCTGGCCGCCGCCGACTACGAGGCGGCCATCGCGCACGCCGAACGGATCGGCGCCCGCGCCCAGGCGGCCGTCCTCGCCGCCCGGCTGGGCAGCGCGCTGCTGGAGGCGGGCGAGGGCGAGCGCGGCGAGCGGCTGCTGCGCGAGGTGATCGCCCGGCGCGAGGACTCGCACAGCGAGGCCATGCCCGCCGCCCGCCTCTTCCTGGCCGGCTGGCTCGGCGTGACGGGCCGCGTCCCGGAGGCGCGCGAGCAACTGCGGCGGCTGCGCGAGGACTTCCGTATCGCCCACTTCATCGTCTTCGACGCGTACATCCTCGGCACGGAGGCGTGGCTGGACGCCGTGGAGGGACGGTACGAGGAGTGCCTGGACCGGATCCGCAAGGCACTGGAGCGGGCCGCCGACCCGCTGTCCGAGGCCGTCGCGCCCCATATGCGCTCCGGGTACCTGATCATCGGCGCCTGGGCCCTGGCCGCCCTCGACGACGGGCGGCGCGCCGGGGACGCGGCCCGCTGCCTGGGCGCCTTCGACGCCCTGCTGCCGTCCGGCCACGTCGCCCAGCGGCAGGAGCGCGAGACCCGCGATCAGGCGGAGCGGTGGGCCCGGGCGCTGCTCGGCGACCCGACGTACGAGACCGCGTACGCGGAGGGCGGCGGCCTCTCCCTCGACGAGGCCACCGCCCTGCTCTGACGCGGATCCCTTACGGCCGGTCAGCTCTTCGTGCGGAACTTGTGGATCGCGATGGGAGCCATCACCGCCGTGATCGCCACCGACCAGCCCACGGTCATCCACAGGTCGTGCGCGACCGGGCCGCCCACCATCAGACCGCGCGCGGCGTCCGCCAGCGAGGACAGCGGGTTGTAGTCGGTGAAGTTCTGCAACCAGCCCGGCATCGACTGGGTCGGCGCGAAGATCGACGAGCCGAACTGGAGCGGCATCAGCACCAGGAAGCCCATGGCCTGCACGGACTGTGCGTTCTTCATGATCACGCCAAGTGTGAGGAAGATCCACATGAGGGCGGACCCGAACAGCGCGGACAGTCCCACGGAGGCGAGCAGACCGGGCCAGTTGGTGATGTCGAAACCCACCAGCACACCGACGATCATGAGGATCGCGGTCGCGATCAGCATCCGCATCATCTCGACCGCGATCTTCGCGAACAGCACCGAGCCGCGGCCGATCGGCAGCGACCGGAAGCGGTCCATGACACCGGTGTTGAAGTCCTGGTTGAAGCCGGTCCCGACCCCCTGGGCCATGTTCATGCCCATCATGGCCATCAGGCCCGGGACGATGTACTGCACATACGCCTCCTGCCCGCCGCCGAGCGCCTGCCCGATGGACCCGCCGAAGACGTACACGAACAGCAGCGTGAAGACGACCGGGAACAGCACGGCGTCGAACATCGACTCCGGGTCCTGGCGGATCCACAGCAGGTTGCGGCGGACCAGCGCACCGGTGTGCCGCAGATGCCCGCGCAGCGGGATACGGGCGTCCGGTTCGACGTGGGTGACGGCAGCCGCGCTCATACGGCGACCTCCTCGCGGGTGTCGGTGGGCACGGCGTCCTGCGGGGCACTGGCGCGGTGGCCGGTGAGCGACAGGAACACCTCGTCCAGGCTGGGGAGTTCGGTGGTGATGGAGGCAAGGGTGGTACCGCGCGCGGTGATCGCGCCGACCACGGCGGTCAGCTGCTCGTCGCTGAGGACCGGTACGAGCACGGCACCGCGCTCGGCGTCCACGGTCGTCGTCGCGAGCCCGGTGATGCCGAGCTCGTCCAGCGCGCCGGCCAGCGGCAGCAGCTGCGCCGGGTCGGCCGGCCGCACCCGCAGGGTCCGCCCGCCGACCTTCGCCTTCAGCTGCTCGATTCCGCCGTTCGCGATGACCTTGCCCCGGTCGACGACGGTCAGCTCGGAGGCGAGCTGCTCGGCCTCCTCCATGTACTGGGTGGTCAGCAGTACGGTCACGCCGTCCACCACCATGCGCTTGACCTCGTCCCACACCTCGTTGCGGGTGCGCGGGTCCAGGCCGGTGGTCGGTTCGTCGAGGTAGAGGACGGCCGGCCGGCCGATCATCGAGGCGGCCAGGTCGAGGCGCCGTCGCATGCCGCCGGAGTACGTGGCCGCCGGCCGCTTCGCGGCCTCGGTGAGCGAGAACCGCTCCAGCAACTCGTCGGCACGCGCGCGCGCCTCCTTGCGGGGCAGGTCCAGCAGCCGTCCGATCAGGTACAGGTTCTCCCAGCCGGGCAGCTTCTCGTCGACGGAGGCGTACTGCCCGGTGAGCCCTATCACCCTCCGCAACTGCCGCGGCTGCCGTACGACGTCGTACCCGGCGACGGTCGCCTGTCCCGAGTCGGGCTTCAGCAGGGTGGACAGGATCCGCACCAGGGTGGTCTTCCCGGCCCCGTTCGGCCCGAGCACCCCCATCACGGTGCCCTCCCGCACGTCCAGGTCGACCCCGTCCAGCGCCTTGGTCTCGCCGTAGTGCTTCACCAGCCCCCGCACGGTCACAGCGGCGCCGCCGGTGTTCTTGTCGATTCGCGTCATGCCCCTGACGGTGTCAGCTCCTACCGACAAATCACCGACAGACTGCCGACAGCCCTTGTCGGTGGCCGACAGCGCTCTGACGAGACTGACTGACTACGTCGTGTCCGCCGGTTCCCACAGCAGTACGACACGGTCGCGTCCGGCCGTGGCGATCAGCGTGCGTCCGCCGACGTCCGGGACCGTGCACACAGCGCTCACCCACGTGTCCTCGTGGCCGCTCAGCGGCTCGCAGAGCGGTTCACGGGTGGCCGGGTCCCACAGGCGGAGCAGCCCGTCCCGGCCGATCGTGACGAGGCGCGGTCCGTCGGGGCCCGGCAGGGCGCACATTCCGGTCACCCAGTTGTGGGCGTGCAGCGGCTCGCCGACGGGTTCGCAGGTGACCGGGTCCCACAGCCACACGAGGCCGTCGCGGCCTCCGGTCGCCAGCAGCGTCCGGCCGTTGACGCCGGGCAGGGCGCACAGGGTTTCCACCCAGTTCCGGTCGAACTCGCTTCGGGGCCGCATCCTCCTGCCGACCTGGCGGCGTGCTTGTGGGTCGTACAGCTGTACGGAGGTCTTTCCGGTGATCACGGCGACGAGTGCGCGGCCGTCGACGTCGGGCACCGCACAGACCGCGTGGCGCTCGGCCCCGCCGTGCTCACCGGCGAGGGGTTCGCCCAGCGGCTCTCCGGTCTGCGCGTCCCACAGCTGCACCCACATGCCGCGGTCGGACGTGGCGAGCAGCGTGCGTCCGGCCACACCGGGCACGACGCACATCGCGGACAGGGGCCGCCAGCGCGCTGTGACGGCCGGCCCGATCTGGTTGCCGGTCACCGGGTCCCAGCGCCTCACGTGCTTGTCCCCGTGCGCGCTGACGATCATGGGATGCCCGTCGATCCCTGTGACCGCGCACACCGCCATCGTCCAGTTGGACCGAGGCCAATCGGCCCGCTGCCTGTCGGCACGCGGGATATCGAGCCAGTCCCGGACCTGTTCGCCGGTGGCCGGGTCCCACAGCCGGATCGACGCGTCATGGCCGCCGCTGGCGACCAGCGTCCTGCCTTCGACGGCCGGGACGGAACACAACGCCCTGACCCAGCCGCTGTGGCCCTCCGAAGGCGGGTCGGCCAGATTGTCGCTCGACAAATCCCACAGCCGCACGGTTCCGCTGCCGCTGAGCCCGCCCATCTCGACGCTCGCCAGTTGCACACCGCCGTCGCCGGAGGACACCGCGCACAGGGACGTCACCTCACTGGTGTTGCCCGTCAGAGCGGGGCCCCACGGCTCACCCGTCGCGGTGTCCCGCAGCCGGATGGTCCCGTCGTCACTGCCCACGGCGACCAGCGAACGGCCCTCGGGGCCGGGCACCGCGCACAGGGCCGTCGCCTTGTCCGCCGACTCCGTCAACGGCCGGCCGACCTGTTCGCCGGTGACCGGATCCAACAGCTGAACGGGACCCTCGTAGGGTCCGATCGCCAGCAACGTGCGGCCGTGACCGTCGGGCACGGCGCACAGCGTCGTCATCAGACCGCCCGCCATGGTGCTGACCGGCCGACTGCGGCCAGGTTTCCACAGCCGCAGCCCTGTGTGGTCCACGGTGGCCAGCACCGTGTGGCCGCCGGGGCCGGGCACCGCACAGACCCTGAGCGAGATCCCCTGCAAAGGGGCGGGCAGTGCGCCGGCCTGCCGCCCGGTGGCCGGGTCCCACCACCGAACCGACCCGCTCCGATTGGCGGTCACCAGCAGGTCGTGGCCGCCGGGGCCGGGCATCGCGCACACGTCGGTCACGGGATCGTCGTCACCGGTCGACAGCGCACCGCTCAGCTCTCCGGTCGACGGGTCCCAGATCGGAACCGATCCGTCCTCGCGGCCGACGGCCAGCAGTGTGCGGCCGTCCCCGGTGCGCAGGGTGCAGACGCTGTTGACCCACCGACTGGGACGGTCGATCGGCGGCACGTCCTGATCGTCCTCCGGGCCGGCCAGGACGCCGAGCAGGTCACCGGAGCCCGGGTCCCACAGCATCACCGTCCCGTCGATACCGCCGACGGCGAGCAGGGGCGGTCCGCCGCCGACGCGCACGGTGCACACGTGCCGCGGAGCGTGGGTGGTGAGCACCCGGTGCGAGACGCCCGACCACCAGGCCGCCCGCAGGCGCCACGGCCAGCTCTGCCCGGCCGTACACGCCTCGGCCAGCTCGGCGCAGCGGTTCTTGCGCGCGTGCACGTGCAGCCACCACAGCCGGCGTTCGGTCTCGGGCTCCTGCCGCCAGGCGTGCAGGGCCAGTTCGTAGGCGCCTAGCGCGCGGCGGCCGGTGGCCGTGGTGAGGTCGGACCGGTGCCGCAGCAGCGACGGGGGATCGACGGCCAGCAGGAACCCGGGCGTGAGCACCAGTTCCTCCAGCCGGCCGGCCCTGGCCGCGTGCAGGGGCAGCCAGTAGGGCGCGTACCCGTCGAGGCGCGACCAGTCGCCGTCCGAGGGAACCAGCCATTCGGTGACGCGGCGGTGTGCGGTCCGCAGCGCCGCGCGCAGCTCCCGGCGCATCCCCGCGTCCCGCCGGCCGGGCTTGCTCGCGAAGAGGTCGCGCAGGCTCTGGTGGCGGATGGCGTACAGGCCGTCATCGGGTCCGGCGTCCCCTCCGTCCTCATGCCTGAGGAAGGGGCGGAACACCCGGTCCAGCCACCGGCCCGTCGCCCTGCGGTCCGTGCCCGCGAGCTCGGCCAGCACGTCCGGCGCGGCCGGGGCCTGCACGGCGGCGAGCAGGGCGAGCACCGGCTCTCCGACTCCGTCCCAGTCCGGATCGCTCCGCCAGCGCGAGATCTGCTCCTCGTAGTAGCCGGCGAGGCCGTCCGGCAGGCGGCCGACCTCGTCCGGCGAGCGGGTGCCCTGGGCGATCTCGTCGAGGACGTACTGCGCGTACATCCACACCCCGGCGCAGCGTTCGGCCAGTTCGGCCGCGAACAGGTCCGGGGGAGTGCCCCGCGCGTGGACGGCCTCGCGCAGGGCGGTGCCGGGCTCGCCGACCCGCAGGGTGAGGTAAGCCAGCAGGTCCCGGCGGTTCTCCGCGCCGTCCACCTGGATCTCCAGTACGTCGGTCCGCCCTCTGAGAGCCGACAGGCTGGTGCCGAACCGGCTGGTCGCCAGGATGTGCACACCGCGGGGCAGATGCTGGGGCCGCGGCAGGCCGAGGGGTACACCGGTGTCACTCGCGGACGCCGGGGGTTCGGCCTCGTCGAGACCGTCCACGACCAGGACCAGCGGTGTCGACGGCGCCTCCCGGTCCCGCCGGGCCGCGGCGGCGCGCAGCACCTTCAGCAGCCAGTCCGGGCGGTCCGCGTTCTCCGGTAACAGCTCACCCGGGCGGCACAGCTGGTCCTCCAGGTGCCATTGCCGCACGAGTTGGGCGGCCAGGTTCTTACGGGCGATCTCGGGGTTGCGGCCGCCGTCGAGCGCGGTGAAGTGCTGCGGCCAGCCTCTGTTCGTCGCCAGGTGAGCGGCCAGGCTCGTCTTGCCGATACCGGCCTCGGACAGGATGAGCACGTAACCCTTGTCCTGGTGTGCCAGCGCGTCGTCCACCTGCTCGACGAGCCACGCCCGGCCGGTGAAGCGCGCCAGGTCGAGGGCGTCGACCAGCGGCGCCGGATCGACGAACGCATCGTCGAGCCGGGCGAACGAGCCGTACTGGATCGACACGGTCACCGGTGCGTTGATGTCCCGCGCCGTCACGGACCCCGCGCCCGCTGCCGCCGCCGCGTCGGCCGGAAGGCCGCTGACGTGGGTCGACACCGGGGCCTTGATGTCCCGGCCTGCACGCACGGCGCCGGGGCCGAGCTCGTGTCTCATCGCTCAGGGTCCGCAGGAGGCGCCGGAGCGGCGGGAGGCGCAGTGAAGTCGACGTGGGTGGAGACCTCGCCCGCGATGTCCCTGCCCGCCTGTACGGCTCCCGCGCCGTCGCAGACCCCGGACTCGGTCGGCAGCCCGGACACGCGTGTGGACACCCGCGCCGTGATGTCCCGCCCCGCGCCGACACCGCCGGGGCCGGGACGCGACGGTTGCTGGTTCTGCTGGCGGAATGCCAGAAAACCCGCCAGGCATGCCGAGAGAGCGACGACCGCCGCGAGAGCGATCCACCAGCCCCAGCCGGCCCCCACCTGCTCGAGCACCACCGAGGTCACCACACCCAGCACCACGGTCGCGCCGGCACCAACGGCAGCGATGACCCGCGCACTCGCCATGAGACCCCCTCGGTTCACCGGTCGCGACGCGTGACGAGGATAGCGGCGCCGGTTCGGGCGCAAAAAGGGGCGCAGCCCCGCCGACGGGGGAAGATCGGCGGGGCTGGCCGGTACCGCATTGGCTCAGTGGACGGAGTGCTCCTCCAAGGGGAACGTTCCGCCGACCACGTCCTCGGCAAACGCCTTCGCCGCGTTCCCCATGACCTCACGCAGATTCGCGTACTGCTTCACGAACTTCGGGACGCGACCGCCGGTCAGACCCAGCATGTCCGTCCACACCAGCACCTGCGCGTCCGTCTCGGGACCCGCACCGATCCCCACCGTCGGGATGTGCAGCACCCGCGTCACCTCGGCCGCCAGCTCCGCCGGAACCAGCTCCAGCACCACGGCGAACGCTCCCGCGTCCTGCACGGCCTTGGCGTCCCGCAGCAGCTGGTGGGCCGCCTCCTCGCCCCGCCCCTGCACGCGATAGCCCATCGAGTTGACGGACTGAGGGGTCAGGCCGATGTGCGCCATGACCGGGATGCCGGACTCGACGAGCAGCCGGATCTGCTCGTGCGACCGCTCGCCCCCCTCCAGCTTCACGGCCTGCACGCCCGCCTCCTTCACCAGCCGGGTCGCCGAGCGCAGCGCCTGCACCGGGCCCTCCTGGTAGGAGCCGAAGGGCAGATCGCCGACGATCAGGGCGCGCGAGGTGCCCCGTACGACCGCCGCCGACAGCATGGTCATCTCGTCGAGGGTGACGGGCACGGTCGTCTCGTACCCGAGGTGGCAGTTGCCCGCCGAGTCGCCGACGAGCATGACCGGGATCCCGGCCTCGTCGAAGACGGAGGCGGTCATCGCGTCGTAGGCGGTGAGCATGGGCCACTTCTCGCCGCGCTCCTTGGCGGCGGCGATGTCCCGCACGGTGATGCGGCGGGTGCCCTTGCCGCCGTACAGCGTCTTGCCGCTGTCGGAGGACTTCTTCTGAGCACTCTGGGCAGCCGGAAGCTGCGTCATTGCACGGCTCCTCACACGTCATCTCGAGGCGCCCTGACGGCGTCCCCGGACCACGTCCATGGTGGCACCTCGTGTCATCCAGGGCTAGGGGAGCCCCTGTGAGTTCCGCCCCGGCGCCGTGAAGCACAGTGCACGTAAGGGCTCGGTAAAAGTATTCCAATACGAGACGGTATCGTATCGAAACGACTCTAGGGTCGACGGCATGACTACTGCCGACCGTGCCGCCCCCACCGGCCCTCGCATACCGGAAGCGGTGCACCGGCGCCGCTGGGCGATCCTCGGCGTGCTGATGCTCAGCCTGCTGATCGTCGTCCTCGACAACTCGATCCTGAACGTCGCCATCAAGACGATCTCCACACCCGCCCCGACCGGCCTGGGGGCCACGCAGAGCGAGCTGGAGTGGGCGATCAACGCCTACACCCTCGTCTTCGCGGGTCTGCTGTTCAGCGCCGGTCTGCTGGGGGACCGGCTGGGCCGCAAGAAGGTGCTGCTCGGCGGGCTCGCGGTGTTCGGCGTCGGCTCCGCGCTCGCCGCCTTCTCCGGCTCCCCGGGCGAGCTCATCGCCTTCCGGGCCGTCATGGGCCTCGGCGCCGCGTTCGTCATGCCGGCCACGCTCGCCGTCCTCATGAACGTCTTCGAGCGGGAGGAGCAGCCGAAGGCCATCGGCATCTGGGCGGGCGGCGTCGGCCTCGCCATCGCCATCGGCCCGATCACCGGCGGCGTGCTCCTCGACCACTTCTGGTGGGGCTCGGTCTTCCTCGTCAACGTGCCGATCGTGCTGCTCGCGCTCGCGCTGATGCTGTGGCTGGTGCCCGACTCCCGCGACCCGAAGCCCGGCCGTATCGACCCGATCGGTGTCGTGCTGTCCGTCGTCGGCCTGGTGCTGCTCGTCTACGGCATCATCAAGGGCGGCCAGCTCGCCGACTTCACCGACGCCACCGTGCTGGCGACGATCGGTGCGGGGCTCGCCGTGCTCGTCGCCTTCGTGCTGTTCGAGAAGCGCACCGACCACCCGTCCATCGACGTCACGTACTTCAAGAACAAGGTCTTCTCGGCCGCCATCGCCGCCATCGCGCTGGTCTTCTTCGCGCTGATGGGCGTGACCTTCTTCTCGGTCTTCTACACGCAGAGCGTGCGCGGCTACTCGCCGCTCCAGACCGGTCTGCTGATGCTGCCGCTGGCCGCCGCCCAGCTGATCTTCGCGCCGCGCGCCCGGCTGCTGGTCGACCGCTTCGGCAACAAGGCCACCACGACCGCCGGAATGCTGGTCATCGCCGCGATGCTGGCCGCCTTCGCCACGCTCGACGCCGGCACGCCCATCTGGATCCTGGAAGTGATCTTCTTCCTGATGGGCACCGGCATGGCGCACATCATGACGCCGGTCAGCGTCGTCATCATGCAGGCCCTGCCCCGCGAGAAAGCCGGCTCGGCCTCCGCCCTCAGCAACACCTTCCGGCAGGTCGGCGGCGCCCTGGGCATCGCCGTCCTGGGCTCGGTGCTGTCCGCGGCGTACCGCACGGGCATCGAGGACAAGCTCGACCGGCTGCCGCCGGCCGTCCGGCACACCGCGGGGGAGTCCATCGAGGCCACCCTCGGCGTCGCCGCGAAGCTGGGCCCGCAGGGCAAGGCCCTGGTCGCCCCGGCCTATGACGCGTTCCTGCACGCGATGCATGTCACCGCCCTGTGGGGAGCGGGTGTCGCACTGATCGGCGCGGTCGTCGTGGCGCTGTTCCTGCCCGGCAGGCAGCCGGAGCCGCAGCAGGGGGAGGAGGAAAGGGAGTTGTCGGACGCGCGGTCGTAGACCTGCGCGAGAATCATCCTCATCCTGCCCAGGAAAGGACGCAGCGACGTGAGCCTCGCCGAACGGCATCCCCGGCCAGGCGGCCCTGCGAGGGGCCGCCCCAGAAGCGAGGCCGTCGAGCGCGCCATCATCGAGGGCGTGATGAGGCTCCTGGAGGAGGGCGTGCCCCTCGCGGAGCTGTCCATCGAGCGGATCGCCCGCACCGCCGGTGTCGGCAAGGCCACCATCTACCGCCGCTGGAGCGGCAAGGAGGAACTCTTCGCCGACGTCCTGCGCGCCGCCGAACCCCCCGGACCCCCGCTCCCCGGCACCTCCATGCGCGACGACCTCGTGGTCCTGCTGGAACAGGCGCGCCGGCGCGGCCTGGCCAACCGCTCCTCGGCGATCCTGACCAACGTGCACGCCCAGATGAAGAGCAGCCCGAAGATCTGGGCGGCGTACGAGGCCGCCGTCCTCGCACCGCGCCGCCGGCTCGGCCTGGAGATCCTGCGCCGGGGGCAGGAGAACGGCGAACTGCGCACGGACGTCGACATCGAACTGCTGAGCGACATGTTCATCGGCCCCGTACTCGTGCGCTCCGTCCTGCGCCCGGGCGCCGACCTCCCCGACGACCTCGCCGCCCAGGTCGTCGACACACTCCTCGAAGGCCTACGGCCCGTCAGTTCCGCAGCTCACGGGCCCTAGTGTGCGCGTTTCGTCACAGAGGGCGCTTACTTCGGGCCTGATCGGAACTCGTCCCGTGGGATCGAACGTCCTCGCCCCCGTACGGCCGTCGAGGGACGGCGGGAACGGAACGGATCATCCCCTAGGGTCGTAGACACGGGGGCGATGGTGTGCACGGCAGGCAGTGAGGCGACGGTATGGCGCAGCAGCAGGCGTACATGACGGAGACGGCAAACGGCGGCTCGGGGCCCGAGCCCCGGGGAGACCGGCTTCGGCGCCTGTTCGACCGGTTCCTCGGCGACTGGCGCGGGGACCGGCAGATCTGGCGGCGCGGGATTTTCGTGGCCGCGTGCGCGGTGCTGCTGGCCGTGGTCATGGTGCTGCACTCGCGCATCCCGAACGCGATCGGCAACCTGGGCAGCCTCGTCGAGACGTTCCTGCCCTGGCTCGGCCTCTTCGTCCCGGTGCTGCTCCTCGTCGCCGTGGTCCGCAAGTCCGCTACCGCCCTGATCGCGGTACTGCTGCCGGCCATGGTCTGGCTGAACCTCTTCGGCGGCCAGGTCAGCGACAAGACCGCCACCGGCGGCGACCTCACCGTGGCCACGCACAACGTCAACGCGGACAACCCCGACCCGGCCGGCACCGCCCGTGACGTGGCCGCCTCCGGCGCGGACGTGGTGGCCCTGGAGGAGCTGACGGCGGACGCGGTCCCGACGTACGAGCGGGCGCTGGACCCGACGTACCCGTACCACTCGGTGCAGGGCACGGTCGGGGTGTGGAGCAAGTACCCGCTGACCGGCGTGCGGGCCGTCGACATCGACCTGGGCTGGACGCGGGCCATGCGCGCCACCGTGACCGCCCCGGCCGGGCAGGTCGCCGTCTACGTCGCCCACCTGCCCTCCGTGCGCGTGAAGATGGAGGCCGGGTTCACGGCCCGGCAGCGCGACCGGAGCGCCGACTTCCTGGGCGAGGCCATCGCCCACGAACCGCTGAAGAACGTCGTGCTGCTCGGCGATCTGAACGGCACGATGAACGACCGCGCGCTCAACGCCGTCACCTCCCAGATGCGCTCCACGCAGGGCGCCGCCGGCAACGGCTTCGGGTTCAGCTGGCCGGCGTCGTTCCCGATGGCGCGCATCGACCAGATCATGGTCAGGGGCCTGAAGCCGGAGAGCTCGTGGACCCTCCCGCAGACCGGCAGTGACCATCTGCCCGTCGCGGCCCGTGTGAGTGTCACCACAGGCGGCTGAGGAAAACCGCAGCTCAGGTCCTGTTCGGCAGGAGTCGGCAACCGCGGCTTCACTTCCCGGAGGCCTCGCGGAATAGTTGGCCTGCGAGACTTTGTTCCGTACTTGAACATACGAAGTCACGACGTACGAAACACCGCAAGTCTCGAAAGGCTCCCTCATGCCCCTGGCCCTGCTCGCCCTCGCCGTGGGCGCCTTCGGCATCGGTACGACCGAGTTCGTGATGATGGGGCTGCTGCCCGATGTCGCGGACGACCTGAACATCTCGATACCCAGCGCCGGCCACCTGGTGTCGGCGTACGCGCTGGGCGTCGTCATCGGCGCCCCGCTGCTGGCCGCGGTCACCGCCCGGATGTCCCGCCGCACCGTCCTGATCGGGCTGATGGGGCTGTTCGTCGCGGGCAACGCGCTGTCGGCCCTGGCTCCCGACAACGGCTGGCTGCTGGCGGCCCGCTTCCTGAGCGGTCTGCCGCACGGCGCCTTCTTCGGCGTCGGCGCCGTCGTCGCGACGAACATGGTCGCCCCCGAACGCAAGGCCCGCTCGGTCTCCCTGATGTTCCTCGGCCTGACGGTCGCGAACGTCGTGGGTGTGCCCGTCGCGACCCTCATGGGCCAGCAGCTCGGCTGGCGGGCGACCTTCCTCGGCGTCAGCGCCATCGGCCTGGCGGCGATCGCCGCGCTCGCGTTCCTGATCCCGCACGACCACGAGCACGCCACCGCTAAGGGCCTGCGCGGCGAACTGGCCGCCCTGCGCTCCGTCCCGGTCTGGCTGTCGCTCGGCACGACGGTCGCGGGCTTCGGCGCCCTCTTCGCGGCCTACAGCTACATCACGCCCATGCTCACGGGCGCCGCCGGGTACACCGGCGCCAGCGTGACCCTGCTGCTGGCCCTGTTCGGTGTCGGCGCGACCGCCGGCAACCTGCTGGGCGGCCGCCTGGCCGACCACTCCCTGCGGGGCACGCTGTTCGGCGGCCTGGGCGCTCTGGTGGCGGTACTGACGCTGTTCCCGCTGCTGATGCGCACGGAACTCACCGCCGCCGTCGCCGTGATCCTGCTCGGCATGGCGGCCTTCGCCACCGGCTCCCCGCTCCAGCTGATGGTCATGGACAAGGCCGCGGCGGCCCCGTCCCTGGCCTCCTCCGCCAACCAGGCGGCCTTCAACCTGGCCAACGCCGGCGGCGCCTGGATCGGCGGCCTCGCCCTGGCCGCGGGCTTCGGGGTCACCTCCCCGGCCCTGGCCGGCGCGGCCCTGGCCGTGCTCGGCCTCGGCGTGGCGTCGCTGGCGTACGCGGTGGACCGGCGCAGCGCGCCGGCCGGCGGCCGCGAGCGGGTCGTGGCGAGCCATGTCCCGCAGGAGGCGGAAGCGTTGCGCCGCTGACCGAGGCCGGTGCGCCGACGCTGTGACGCGGGCGGCGGTCTGCGGGTATGCCCCGCGGACCGCCGCTCTGTGCGTACGGGACCGCTGCCCCTGCTTCTGCCCGGGGACCGCGCGTACGGCAACCGAGAGGCCCCGGCAGGTCGGTCTCTCACTTCGGCGCACGGGGAACACCCCGCCGGTTCCGGGAGGTTCTCTGTGAACCACTCCCGGACATACGGAGGTTGTCAGTGCTGGCTGCGCGCTACCACCGCTACGGCGGTCCAGGGGTCCTCACCGTGGAGGAGGCCGAGGAACCCCACGCCGGCCCGGGGCAGGTCCGTATCTCGGTGCGTGCCACGGGCGTCACCCCCGCCGACTGGTACCTGCGCTCCGGGATGCTGAAGGAGATGGCCTCCCTGCGGTTCCCCCGCATCCCCGGCATGGACGCCGCCGGAGTCGTCGACGAGGTCGGCGAAGGCGTGACCGGCACCTCCGTGGGAGACGCGGTGTTCGGCCTCGTCCCCCTGGATCGGCTGGGCGGGGCCGCCGCTCGGTACGCGGTGCTGGAGGCATGGGCTCACAAGCCCCGGGCCTGGTCCTTCGAGACGGCGGGCGGTGCCGCGGGCAACGTCGAGACAGCCACACGCGTGCTGGACGCCCTCGGGGCCGCCGAGGGCATGACCCTCCTGATCGAGGGCGCGGCCGGCGGCGCCGGCACGATGACCGCGCAGCTGGCCAGGGCCCGCGGACTGACCGTGATCGGCACCGCGAGCGAACGCAACCACCACTTCCTCGACGAACTCGGCGTCACCCCGGTCACCTACGGTCCCGGCCTGGCCGCGCCTGGCCCCACTCGCTCCCCAGGGCGTCGACGTGGTGCTGGACGCGGCGGGCAAGGGCTCCCTCGCCGACCTGGTGACCATCGCCGCAGACCCGCACCGCGTGGTGACGATCGCCGACTTCGACGCCGCCCGCCACGGAGTACGGTTCTCCCGCTCCGGCGTGGGCGAGCCCGGCTGGTCAGGACTGCCGTACGCCGCGTCCCTCGCTGAGGAAGGCCGCCTCACCGTCCCGGTGCACAGGCTGTTCCCACTGCGGGACATCGCCGCGGCGCATGAGGAGAGCGCCCACGGCCACGCGCGCGGCAAGATCGTCGTCACCGTGCCCTGAGGCACAGGACCTCTCGCGGGGCGGTGACCACGCCCCGAGCCGGGTGCCGCTCTCGGCGACGGCCCCGCCGGGCTCGGCGCTCGGCGGGTCCGCCCGAGGGTCTCGTCAGACCGACTCCCGCCACCCGTTCGTGATCGGCAGTCGGCGGTCCTTGCCGAAGCCCTTCGCCGAGATCTTCGTCCCCGGCGGGTACTGCCGCCGCTTGTACTCCGCCGTGTCGACCATGCGCAGGGTCTTCGTGACCAGCGCCCGGTCGTAACCGGCCGCGACGATCTCGTCGGCGCCCCGGTCCCGGTCGACATAGAGCTCCAGGATCGCGTCCAGCACCGGGTAGTCGGGGAGCGAGTCCGTGTCGACCTGGCCCGGGCGGAGTTCCGCGCTCGGAGGCTTGGTGATGGAGTTCTCGGGGATCGGCGGGGTCTGGCCGCGTTCCCGGGCGGCCCGGTTGCGCCACTCGGCCAGGCGGAAGATCGACGTCTTGTAGACGTCCTTGATGGGGCCGTAGGCGCCCACCGAGTCGCCGTAGAGCGTCGAATAGCCGACTGCCAGTTCCGACTTGTTGCCGGGGGCCAGGACGATGTGGCCCTCCTGGTTGGAGATGGCCATGAGCAGCGTGCCGCGCAGGCGTGACTGGAGGTTCTCCTCGGCCAGGCCCGACAGGCCCAGGGAGCCCATGTACGCGTCGAACATCGGCTCGATGGCGACCGTGCGGTAGTTCAGGCCGGTGCGGCGGGCCAGTTCCGCCGCGTCGTCCTTGGAGTGGTCCGAGGAGTACTTCGACGGCATCGACACGCCGTACACGTTCGGCGCGCCCACCGCGTCACAGGCGATCGCCGCGACCAGCGAGGAGTCGATGCCGCCCGACAGGCCGATCAGGACGGACTTGAAGCCGTTCTTCGCGACGTACGCCCGCAGGCCCACCACCAGCGCCGAGTAGACCTCCTCGTCGTCGTCCAGCCGGTCCGCGTAGCCACCGGTGAGCTCGGGCTCGTACGGCGCCAGAGGCTTCTCCGACAGCACCACGCGGTCGATGCGCAGGCCGTCGTCCACACGCTGCCCATTGGCGACTCCGTCGCGGGCCGTCGGCGCGTCCGCCGAGGCCGCCGGCAGGTCCAGGTCCAGGACGACGCAGCCCTCGGCGAACTGCGGCGCCCGCGCAACGACCTCGCCGTCCTTGTCCACGACGATCGAGTCGCCATCGAACACCAGCTCGTCCTGGCCGCCGATCATGGCGAGGTAGGCCGTGGTGCAGCCGGCCTCCTGGGCCCGCTTGCGGACCAGCTCCAGGCGCGTGTCGTCCTTGTTGCGCTCGTAGGGGGAGGCGTTGATCGAGACCAGCAGGCCAGCCTGCGCCGAGCGCGCCGCGGGGACACGGCCGCCGTCCTGCCAGAGGTCCTCGCAGATGGCCAGGGCGACATCGACGCCGTGGACCCGCAGGACCGGCATGCTGTCGCCGGGCACGAAGTAGCGGAACTCGTCGAAGACGCCGTAGTTCGGCAGGTGGTGCTTGGCGAAGTTCAGGACCACCTCGCCGCCGTACAGCACCGCCCCCGCGTTCTGCGGCGCGCCGGCCGGCTGGCCGTACTTCGGCTGGGCGGTCGCGCAGCGGTCGAGGTAGCCGACGATCACCGGCAGCTCGCCGAAGCCCTCGTCGGCCAGGCGGACGGCAAGGCTCCGCAGCGCCGCCCGGGAGGCCTCCACGAAGGACGGCCTGAGGGCCAGGTCCTCGACGGGATACCCGGTCAGCGCCATCTCGGGGAACGCCACGAGATGCGCTCCCTGCTCGGCGGAGTGCCGGGTCCAGCGGACGATCGACTCGGCGTTCCCGGCGAGGTCGCCGACGCTCGAGTCGATCTGGTTCAGGGCGAGACGTAGTTGAGGCACGGGCCCAGTGTAATCGTCAGAGCGACGCAATGGGGTGGTGTGGGTCACCCCACACCACCCCGTTCCCCTTGCGGAGGTCAGCCGGCGGAAGTCAGCGGCGCCGGTACGACTCGACGTAACCGCTCGCGGGCGTGCCCACGCCGGTGACGTCGTCGTAGCCCTTCACGGCCGAGAGCGAGCTGTCCTTGCCCAGGCTGCGCACGGACGTGGCCAGACCGCCCGTGGCGTCGTAGCCGTTCACGAAGTCGACGCGGGCCACGGCCAGGCCGGAGCCCGTCGGGTCGTCGGTGACGTCGTGGTAGGCCTTCGAGCCGGCCTTGGCGTAGATCACCGGGTTGGCGAAGCCCATCGGCGTGCCGCCGCGGGCCTCCTGGGCCAGCGCCTGGACGGCGGCGATGGTCGGCGCGGCGAGCGAGGTGCCGCCGATGCGGTACTCGCCGTACGCCTGAGACGTGCCGTCGGGCAGGGTCTGCGTCTGGCCGACCAGGAAGCCGGTGTTCGGGTCGGCGATCGCCGCGATGTCCGGCACGACGCGGTTGCCGTCCGCGCTGTTGGCCTTCGCCAGCGCGCCCGGCACGACACCCTTCTGGTACGAGGGCTCGGCGACGGTCCTGCTGGTGCCGCCGCCCGCGCCGGAGGTGAAGGCGCCGGGGAAGTCCGTCCAGCTCTTGCCGTCGGCCGACAGGTTCGCCTTGTCGGTGCCCCAGCCGGTCTCCCAGAGGTACGTGTCGTTCTTGCCGACGGCGAGCGATGTGCCGCCGACGGCGGTCACCCACGCCGAGTCGGCCGGGGAGTCGACCTGCTTCGTCCCCGAGGCGGCGACCTCGTCGCCGTCGTCGCCGGAGGAGAAGTAGAAGCCGATGCCCTCGACCGCGCCCAGCTGGAAGACCTGGTCGTAGGCGGCCGCCAGGTCGGGTGTCTGCGCCGCCTCGACCTCGCCCCAGGAGTTGGAGACGATGTCCGCCAGGTGGCTGTCGACGACCTTGCCGAGCGCGTCGAGCAGGTCGCTGTCGTTGCAGGAGGCGGCGCCCACGTAGGTGACGTCGGCGGCCGGCGCGACCGCGTGCACGGCCTCGACGTCCAGGGTCTCCTCGCCGTACCAGCCGGAGGCCGAGCAGTCCTTGGTGTCCGTGTAGTTCTTGGGCAGCACATGGTGCAGCTGGCCGGTCTTCCAGGCCGCGTCGCCGTGCTTTCCGGCGTAGGTGGCCGCGTCGTAGGCGATCGTCGGCGAGGCGTACGCGTCCGTGATGGCGACCCGGACGCCCTTGCCGGTGCGCGTGCCCGCGCCGTAGGCGGCCCGCAGCTGCTTGCCGGTGTAGCCCTTGACCACGTACGGGATCTTCGTGTCGTACGCCTCCGGCAGCGTGCTCGCGGTCTTCGAGCCGTAGTACGAGGAGAACGGCCCGGCGTTGCGGAACACGGTGTCCGGCGGCGGCAGCTGGTCGTCGTGCGTGACCATGTGCGGGGCGTTGTCCAGGCCGGTGACCGTCAGCACGGCGCCGGCCAGGCTCGCCGGCACGGAGGCGGTGCTCGCCGGGGCGCGGTATGTCTTCGAGCCCTTGGCGAAGTCGTGCAGCTGGGCGCCGAACGCCTTCTCGGCGGCGGCCACGTCACCGGTGACGGAGACGTAGTGCCGCGTGACGCCGGTGACCTTCAGACCGGCGGAGGTCAGCCAGGCCTTCACGGCCGCCACCTGAGCCTTGGTCGCGCCGAAGCGGGCCTGCGCCTGCCTGGCGGTCAGGTACTTGCCGTACGCGGCCGACGCCGGGTCGGAGACGGCCTTGGCGTACCCGGCGAGGCCGGCCGCGTCGCGGCCCCGGAGGTAGACCCGGGCCGACACCCCGGCGCCGTCGGAGGTGGCGCCCTTGTCGGCCCTGGCCGTGGCCCATGCGGGCTTGGTCCCGGCGAGCAGGTCGCGGAGCGGGTGGTCGGCGGCGTGTGCCGCGGGTATGCCGAGCGCCAGCGCGCCGGCGAGCATCGGCAGTGTCGCCGCCATGCTCACTCCGGCGCGCACCTTGGCGCGGTTGGATCTCATGGAACCCCCTGTGCGGTTCGACGCGAGTGGATCACTCGACGGTCGCCACTCTCGCGACGAACCGTTCATGCCAGGGGAATGCGCAACCCAAGAAGCGCTCTACGGAGGCCAAGAGGAGGCCAAGAGGCCGCAATACAGGGCGATTTGGAGCTTACGCCCTACGAGCGCGGTGCGGCGCCCCGCTCCCTCAGCATGTCCGCCATCAGGCCGATCTCCGACCGCTGCGCGTCCACCATGCCCTGCGCGAGCCGCTTCTCCACGCCCACCGTGCACTCGTCGACACAGCCCTGGGCCATGTGAACGCCGCCCTGGTGATGGTCCGTCATCAGCTGGAGGTAGAAGATCTCCGCCTGCTTGCCGCTGAGCTCGCCGAGCTTCTTCATCTCCGTGTTGGTCGCCATGCCCGGCATCAGCGCGCCGTCCTTGCCGGAGGCCATGTCACCCATGTCCATCCACGTCATCGGCGGCTCCGAGGACACCTTGGGCAGCCCCCACAGGTCGAGCCAGCCGATCATCATGCCGCGCTGGTTGGCCTGTGTCTGCGCGATGTCGTACGCGAGGCGCCGCACCTCCTCGTCCTTGGTGCGGTCGCGCACGATGTACGACATCTCCACGGCCTGCTGGTGGTGCACCGCCATGTCCCGGGCGAACCCGGCGTCCGCGGACTCGGCGGACGGGGTCCTGCCGCCGCCGTCGTCCCCGGCGACGGCGTAGGTGATCGCCCCGGTCGCGACGAGCGCCGTCACCGCGGCCCCCGCGATCAGACCGGCCTGCCTCACTGCGACAGGCCGTTCGTGCAGGCGGCGCCCGGCTCGGGCGTCTGCTTGCCCTGGACGAACTTCTCGAAGAACTTGTCGACGTTCGGGTCGCTCGCGCCCGTCACCGTGCGCTGGTGACCCCACGCCGAGAGCATGATCGGGTCCTTCTGGCCGTCCAGCGGGCTCATCAGCGTGTACGGCGTCTTCTTCACCTTCGCCGCGAGCGCGTCGATGTCGGCCTTCTTCGCGTCGGCGTTGTACGTCACCCACACCGCGCCGTGCTCCAGCGAGTGCACGGCGTTGGTGTTGTTGATCTCCTTGGTGTAGACGTCGCCGTTGCAGTTCATCCAGACCTGGTTGTGGTCACCGCCGACCGGCGGCACGGAGGCGTACTTCACCGCCTTGCTGACGTGGTTGCGGGCCAGCTCGCCTTCCCAGGTCTTCACGCCGTCCTTGCCCGTGACGAACTTCCCCTTGGCCGAGGAGTCGCTCGCCGCGGTGTCGCTGCCGCCGTCGGACTGGGACCGCACGAGCACGACGCCGCCGGCGACGAGACCGCAGACGATCACGACGCTGGCCGTGATGGTGAGGATCCGGTTGCGGCGCTCACGGGCCTGCTCGGCGCGCCGCATCTCCTCTATCCGCGCCTTGCGGTCCGTGTTGCTCTTCTTGGCGGAGCCCATGGAGTGTCCTTCGTGGGGAAAGTGGGACGGTCGGGTGAGCTGATCGTAATGGGGGAGACCGGGCCCCTCGTAGGGCGGCCGCGGGAATGGGCTGAATCGATACGGCACCGACAGGCGCCCGACAGCTTCCCCGGACTGCTCGAACCTGGGATCCGGACTGTTGGAACCTGGGATCCGGATTATTTGAACCTGCGATACCGATTACCTACGCTGCGGGCATGCGGCTGCTGCGCTCCACCGACCTGGCCCTGCGGGTCCTGATGCGGCTCGCCGTCGCCGGCGAGCCGAGTCCGACGACCCGCGACGTCGCCGTCGGCATGGACGTGCCGTACACCCACCTGGCGAAGGTCGTCGCCGAGCTCCAGCACATGGGCCTGCTGGCCACCCGCCGCGGCCGCGGCGGCGGTCTCACGCTCACCGAGCGGGGCCGCACGGCGTCGGTGGGCGCGGTGGTGCGCGCCTTCGAGGGCGACGGCGACGTCGTCGACTGCGAGGGCCCCACGCCCTGCCCCCTGAACTCCGCCTGCCGCCTGCGCGGCGCCCTGCGCCGGGCCCAGGAGGCGTTCTTCGCCTCACTGGACCCGATCACGGTGGCGGACATCGTGGCGGAGCCGACCGGGGCGCTGCTGCTGGGGATCTCGCGGGGGCCCGCAGGGCCCGTCTGAGAGATCCCCGCTACGCCTGCCCCGCCAGCCACAGGTCCGGTCCGAACACCTCGTAGTGGATGTCGGCCGGTGCCACGCCCTTGTCGATCAGCTGGGCCCGTACCGCCCGCATGAAGGGCAGCGGCCCGCACAGGTACGCGCGCGTGCCCGGCGCGACCGGGACGTCGGCGAGGTCGACCAGGCCGGAACGGGTGTCCGCCGGGGCGTCCTGCTCGTACCAGAAGTGGACGGCCGCGTCGGGCAGCCTGGCGGCGTAGGCCTCGTGGTCGGTGCGCAGGGCGTGGGTGGCGGGTGAGCGGTCGCCGTGTACGACGGTGACCGGGGCGCGGTGCCCCGAACCGGCGAGGTGGGCCAGCATCGCGGTCATGGGGGTCACGCCGATGCCCGCCGAGGCCAGCAGCAGCGGGGTGTCGGGGCCCGAGTCCAGGACGAGGTCGCCGTAGGGCTCGGACAGCTCCAGGACGTCACCCGCCGCCACGCGCGCGTGGAGGTGGTTCGAGACCTCGCCGTCGGGGGTGCCCTCGCCGTGCACGCGCTTCACGCTGATCTGCCGGAGGTCCGGGGCGGGCGCCCCGGAGAGGCTGTACTGCCGTATCTGCCGGGCGCCGTCCGGAAGGGCGACGCGGACGGAGACGTACTGGCCCGCGAGGAAGTCCGGCTGCGGCCCGCCGTCGGCGGGCCGCAGCCGGAACGTGGCGACGTCGTCGGTCTCGGCGACGCGCTCGACGACCTCCCAGGCCCGCCAGGCGTGCCCGCCCCGCTCCTCCCGCAGCCGCTTCTCGACGGCGATGAGGGCGTTCGCCATCAGCCAGTAGACCTCGTCCCAGGCGGCGGCGACCTCGGTGGTGACGGCGTCGCCGAGCACGTCGGCGATGGCGGCGAAGAGGTGCTCGTGGACGATGTCGTACTGCTCGGGCGTGATGCCGAGGGAGGCGTGCTTGTGGGCGATGCGGTGCAGCATCGCGTCCGGCCGCTGCTCCGGGTGGTCGAGCAGGTGCGTCGCGAAGGCGGCGATGGATCCGGCGAGCGCCTGCCGCTGGGTGCCGGCGGCCTGGTTGCCCCGGTTGAACAGGTCGTTCAGCAGTTCGGGGTGGGCCGCGAACAGCCCGGCGTAGAAGCGCTCGGTGATCGTGCCGAGGGCCGCGCCGACGGCGGGGAGGGTGGCGCGGACGGTGACGGCGGACTGCTCGGACAGCATCGGGACTCCTCAGGACTCGACTGCCGGGCACGCTATTTAAAGTTGCATATCAAATGCAAATTAAGTGGATGGGGTAGCGGACCGAACCGGCCGTTACGGATGTCGGTGCGAGCAGGCACTATGGGCGGAAGAGCAGTTCACCCGCCGTACGTGAGGCGTTAGGCCCCGGGCCGCCCGGGCGATCATGGTGCGCAACGCGTACGAAATGCTGGTGTGGTGGGATGCTCAGGTGCCCGACCGCCTCCCGTGGTACGGAAGACAGGCGGCCTGACCAGCAAGGATGGGGAAGCGGAAGATGGACAAGCAGCAGGAGTTCGTGCTCCGGACGTTGGAGGAGCGCGACATCCGGTTCGTACGCCTGTGGTTCACGGACGTGCTGGGCTTCCTCAAGTCCGTCGCCGTGGCCCCGGCCGAACTGGAACAGGCCTTCGACGAGGGCATCGGCTTCGACGGCTCCGCGATCGAGGGCTTCGCCCGGGTCTACGAGTCCGACATGATCGCCAAGCCGGATCCGTCGACCTTCCAGATCCTGCCCTGGCGCGCGGAGGCCCCGGGCACGGCCCGGATGTTCTGCGACATCCTCATGCCGGACGGCTCGCCGTCCTTCGCCGACCCGCGCTACGTGCTCAAGCGTGCTCTGGCCCGCGCCTCCGACCTGGGCTTCACGTTCTACACGCACCCGGAGATCGAGTTCTTCCTGCTGAAGGACCGGCCGCTGGACGGCAGCCGTCCGACGCCCGCAGACAACTCCGGCTACTTCGACCACACCCCGACCAACGTCGGCATGGACTTCCGCCGCCAGGCGATCACCATGCTGGAGTCGATGGGCATCTCGGTCGAGTTCTCCCACCACGAGGGCGCTCCGGGCCAGCAGGAGATCGACCTGCGCTACGCCGACGCGCTCTCCACGGCCGACAACGTCATGACGTTCCGCCTGGTCATGAAGCAGGTGGCGCTGGAGCAGGGCGTCCAGGCGACCTTCATGCCGAAGCCGTTCTCCGAACACCCCGGCAGCGGCATGCACACCCACCTCTCCCTCTTCGAGGGCGACCGCAACGCCTTCTACGAGTCGGGCTCCGAGTACCAGCTCTCCAAGGTGGGCCGCTCCTTCATCGCGGGCCTGCTGCGGCACGCGGCGGAGGTCTCCGCGGTCACCAACCAGTGGGTCAACTCCTACAAGCGCATCTGGGGCGGCGCGGAGCGCACGGCGGGCGCGGGCGGCGAGGCCCCCTCGTACATCTGCTGGGGCCACAACAACCGCTCGGCGCTGGTCCGCGTCCCGATGTACAAGCCCGGCAAGACGGGCTCGGCCCGGGTCGAGGTCCGCTCCCTGGACTCCGGCGCGAACCCGTACCTGTCCTACGCCGTCCTCCTCGCCGCCGGCCTGAAGGGTATCGAGGAGGGCTACGAGCTCCCGCCGGGCGCCGAGGACGACGTCTGGGCCCTCTCCGACGCCGAGCGCCGCGCGATGGGCATCGAGCCGCTCCCCCAGAACCTCGGCGAGGCCCTGACCCTGATGGAACGCAGCGACCTGGTCGCCGAGACGCTCGGCGAGCACGTCTTCGACTTCTTCCTGCGCAACAAGCGGCAGGAGTGGGAGGAGTACCGCAGCGAGGTCACGGCGTTCGAGCTGCGGAAGAACCTGCCGGCGCTGTAGGGGCAGGCGGGTTTCCGCCGGAGCGACACGCAGGGCCGACGGTCAGGACACCGTCGGCCCTGTCCCGGGCGAAGCCCGGCGGGGTCAGCCCCCCTGCCGCTTCAGGTCCGCCAGCAACTGGTGCAGCGGCTCCGTGGCCCGGCGGCGGTACTCCTGGATCGCCCAGCCGTTGCCGTCCGGGTCCTGGAAGTGCATGAACGTGGCGCCGTCGTCGGGGGCGTACTGGACCGGCTCCGAGACGTCGAGGCCGCGTTCGACGAGCTCCGCGTGGGCGGCCTTGATGTCGGCGACGCACAGTTGCAGGCCCTGGTAGGAGCCGGGCGCCGGGGTGGGGCCGGGGGTCATCTCCCAGATCGAGTCGCCGAGGGCGATCGAGCAGCCGGAACCCGGAGGCGTCAGCTGGACGATCCGCATCCCGGGCATGACCTCCTGGTCGATGTCCACGTGGAAGCCGACCTTGTCCCGGTAGAAGTCCCGGGCACGGTCGATGTCGGTCACGGGCAGCGGTATGACTTCGAGGGTGAAGTCCATGGCGTGACTCCTTTGTCAGGCATCGGTGAACCGCCACCTCGTCTGGCTGAACGGCTCCCCCTTACCGAACCCGAAACCGGTGCGCGGCGCCACCGCGTAGACGGCCGCGTGTCCCGCGCCGTGGTGGAAATAGCCCTCCCGTACCTCGAAGTGCCAGAAACTGCCGTACTTCGCCTCCCACGCGGCGGCCAGTTCGCGTAGGCGCCCGTCGTCGGTCACGCGCGTCGCCTCGCCCTCGACCACCAGGTCGTAGCCCTTGTTCCAGGTGTTCGTGCCGGTGGTCAGCACGACGTGCGGATTCTCGGCGAGGTTTTGGGCCTTGCGTTCTTCCGGGCCCGTGCAGAAGTGCAGGGCGCCGTCCGACCAGACCGCGGGCAGCGGGGTGACGTGCGGGCGGCCGTCGGGTCGGACCGTAGTGATCCAGAACAGTTCGGCGGCCGCGAGCCGCGCCTCGGCCTCCTGCCAGTCGGTCGCGGTGGCTGTCTCGTCGCTGTAGCGTCGATCCAGACGGGTCTCGGGGTGCATGGTGGTCATGAGCGTCCTCCCGGCCTGTGGGTTCACAAGTGCAGACCCCATCCGGGCGCCGAACTCATCGGCGCTTCCCCCGGCCTTGCGGTTAGGCTCAAAGCCATACGACCTTGATCCGATGCAAGTCGGATGCAAGTCCGAGGAACAGTGCGAGGGAGGCCCGGATGACGGCGGCGCCGGGGCGCAGGAGCAGTACCTTCACGCGGCTGCTGCGGCACGGCTTCACCGACGCCTCCGCCGCCGAGCGGCTCCTGGACAGCGCCGAGCTCGCGCCCCTGCGTGACGACCCGGTGCTGCTGGACGCGCTGGGCGCCACCGCCGACCCCGATCTCGCGCTGCTCGGCCTGGTCCGGCTGCTGGAGGCCCAGCCGGAGCCCGGCGCCCGCCGGGAGCTGCTCGACACGCTGATCTCGTCCAAGCCGCTGCGCGACCGGTTGCTCGGTGTGCTCGGCGCCTCCACCGCCCTCGCCGACCACCTCACCCGGCACCCGGACGACTGGCAGGCGCTCGTCATGTACGAGGCGCGCGACCTGCACCCCGGGGTGGAGGAGTTCGAGGCCGGTCTCGCGGAGGCCACCGACCCCGTCTCCCTGCGCGTCGCCTACCGGCGCTGCCTGCTGTCCATCGCCGCCCGGGACGTGTGCGGCACCACCGGCGTCGCCGAGTCCGCCGCCGAGCTCGCCGACCTGGCCACGGCGACCCTGCGCGCCGCCCTCGGCCTCGCCGGGGCCGCCGCGCCCGAGGACGCCGCCCTGTGCCGGCTCGCGGTCATCGCGATGGGCAAGTGCGGCGGCCACGAGCTGAACTACGTCTCGGACGTGGACGTCATCTTCGTCGGGGAGGCCGTCGAGGGCGCCGACGAGACCAAGGCCGTCCGGGCCGCGACCCGGCTCGCCTCGCACATGATGCGGATCTGCTCGGAGACGACCGTCGAGGGGTCCATCTGGCCCGTGGACGCCAACCTCCGGCCCGAGGGCAGGAACGGTCCGCTCGTGCGGACCCTCTCCAGCCATCTCGCCTATTACCAGCGCTGGGCCAAGACCTGGGAGTTCCAGGCGCTCCTCAAGGCCCGCCCGGTGGCCGGCGACCTCGACCTCGGAGCGGAGTACGTCGCCGCCGTCCAGCCGCTGGTGTGGAAGGCCGCCGAGCGCGAGAACTTCGTGCCCGACGTGCAGAAGATGCGCCGCCGGGTCGTGGAGAACATCCCCGTCGCCGAGGTCGACCGCCAGCTGAAGCTGGGCCCGGGCGGCCTCAGGGACGTCGAGTTCGCCGTGCAGCTGCTCCAGCTGGTGCACGGCCGGACCGACATCTCGCTGCGCAGCGGCACCACCCTCGACGCGCTGAAGGCCCTCGCCGCCGGCGGGTACGTCGGCCGGGCCGACGCCGCCCAGCTCGACGAGGCCTACCGCTTCCTGCGCTCCATGGAGCACCGGATCCAGCTGTTCCGGCTGCGGCGCACCCACCTCGTGCCCGAGGACGAGGCCGAGCTGCGCCGCATCGGCCGCTCCCTGGGCCTGCGCACCGACCCGGTCGCCGAGCTGCTCCGCGAGTGGAAGCGGCACGCCACCGTCGTACGGCGTCTGCACGAGAAGCTGTTCTACCGGCCACTGCTCGACGCGGTCGCCCAGCTCGCCACCGGCGAGGCGCGGTTGAGTGCCGAGGCGGCCCGGGAGCGGATGGTCGCCCTCGGTTACGCCGACCCGGCCTCCGCCCTGCGCCACCTGGAGGCACTGGCGTCCGGCGTCACCCGCAAGGCCGCCATCCAGCGCACGCTGCTGCCCGTCATGCTGGGCTGGTTCGCCGACTCGGCCGACCCGGACGCGGGACTGCTCAACTTCCGCAAGGTGTCGGACGCGCTCGGCAAGACGCCCTGGTACCTGCGGCTGCTGCGGGACGAGGGCGCCGCCGCGCAGAACCTCGCCCGGGTGCTGTCCGCCGGCCGGCTCGCGCCAGACCTGCTGATGCGCGCCCCGGAGGCGGTGGCGCTGCTCGGTGACGGGGACGGCGGCGGCCTGGAGCCGCGCTCCCGCGCCCACCTGGAGCAGGAGATACTCGCCGCGGTGAACCGGGCCGACGGGGCCGCTCAGGCGGTCACGGCCGCCCGCGGTGTGCGCCGCCGCGAGCTGTTCCGTACGGCCGCCGCCGACATCGTCGGCTCCTACGGCACGGAGGAGCAGGCCGCCGAGGCCGACCAGGGCGCCCTGGTGGACCGGGTCGGCGGCGCGGTGTCGGACCTGACGGCCGCGACCCTCGCCGGCACGCTCCGCGCGGTCGTGCGGGACGGGTGGGGGGACAGTCTGCCCACCCGGTTCGCGATCATCGGCATGGGCCGGTTCGGCGGCCACGAGCTGGGCTACGGCTCCGACGCGGACGTGCTGTTCGTGCACGAGCCGCGCGACGGCGTCGACGAGCGGGAGGCCGGGCAGGCCGCCGGCAAGGTCGTCTCCGAGATGCGCCGGCTGCTCCAGCTCCCCAGCGCCGACCCGCCCCTCCTCATCGACGCCGACCTGCGCCCGGAGGGCAAGTCCGGCCCGCTCGTGCGGACCCTCACGTCGTACGCGGCGTACTACCGCCGATGGGCCCTGACCTGGGAGTCGCACGCGCTGCTGCGGGCCGAGCACGTCGCCGGGGACGAGGACCTGGGCCGCCGGTTCATCGAGCTGATCGACCCGCTGCGCTATCCGGCGGACGGGCTCGCCGACGAGGCCGTCCGCGAGATCCGGCGGCTGAAGGCGCGCATGGAGTCCGAGCGGCTGCCGCGGGGTGCCGACCCCAAGCTGCACGCCAAGCTGGGGCCGGGCGGTCTGTCGGACGTGGAGTGGACGGTGCAGCTGCTGCAACTGCGGCACGGCGCGGCCGAGCCGGGCCTGCGCACGACCCGGACGCGTCAGGCCCTGGCCGCCGCCCGCACGGCCGGCCTCATCACGGACGAGGACGCGGCGGTCCTGGACGAGGCCTGGGTCCTCGCGACCCGCGTCCGCAACGCGGTCATGCTGGTACGCGGCCGGGCCGGCGACACGTTCCCCACGGAGCCCCGTGAACTGGCCGCCGTGGGACGGTACCTGGGCTACGGACCCGGCCATGCCGGCGACATGCTCGACGCGTACCGGCGGACGGCACGACGGGCCCGGGGCGTGGTGGACGAGATGTTCTACGGGGCGGCGGAGCGCTAGTAGTGCTTGGTCAGGTCGGTGTGCGGGTGGGTATGTCGCGGTGGCAGGTGGGGCAGGCGCCGG